>JBOHRM010000382.1:0-5450 GCA_050732715.1 Longimicrobiales bacterium | reverse complement strand
CTCGGTCAGTTTCCCACCCGGCGCCTGCTCACGCTCGGCGTCGCCGCTCTCGCGCTCGGCATCGCGCTCGCGGGTCCGCGCTGGGGCTGGCGCGCGGTTGCCGAGCAGTCGCACAGCCTCGACATCGTGCTTGCGCTCGACGTGTCGAAGTCGATGCTCGCCGCGGACCTCGAGCCGAACCGCCTCGAGCGCGAGCGTCTCTTCGTCCGCCGGCTGCTGCGTGAGCTCGCGGGCGAACGCATCGGCATGGTCGTCTTCGCCGGGCGCGCCTACGTGGTGTCGCCTCTCACGGTCGACCACGGCGCGCTGAACCTGTACCTGGACGCGCTCGCGCCCGATGTGGTGAGTCAGGGCGGTTCGTCGCTCGCCGCCGCGATCGCACAGGCCACCGACCTCGCGCGCGGCTCGGAGGAGACTGGCGGCGATCGGACGGTCGTCCTCGTGAGCGACGGCGAGGCGCTCGAGGATGAGAGCGCGGCAATGTCCGCCGCCGAGCGCGCGGCGCGGGCCGGCGTCTCGATCTTCACCATCGGTATCGGCACGGCGCGCGGCGCACCGGTGCCCGAGCCGAACCCGGATACGCGCGAAGCCGCCGGCTACGTCCGTGACCCAGGCAGCGGCGAGATCGTGGTGTCTCGCCTGAATGAGCAGCTGCTGAGCGACATCGCCACGGCGGCCGGTGGCAGCTACCTGACGCTCGAACGTCCGGGCTCGCTCGATGCGCTGGTCTCGGCGCTGCGCGGCCTCGAGCGCGGGCCGCTCGGCAGCGATCGTCGGGTCGAGCAGCCCGAGCGGTTCGCCTACTTCGTCGCGATCGCGCTCCTCCTCATCGCGCTCGACGCGGCGTGGCCGGCGCTGGCGGCATTGCGCGCGCGGCGGAGCGCGGAGCCAGGGAGGGCAGTGGTTCCTCGCGCCGTCGTCCTGCTTCTGCTCACGGCCACCTTGGGTTTCGGCATCGGTGATGTCGAACGAGGCAATCGCCATTATCGCGCGGGACGGTACGCGGAAGCCGTGGAGGCGTATCAGGCGGCGATCCGTGACGGGAACACGTCGCCCGGAGTACGCTACAACCTCGGCACCGCGCTGCTCCAGCTGGGCCGATACGACGAAGCCGGCGAGCAGCTGCGCCTCGCGCTCGACGGCATCGACCCCGAACTCCGGCGGCGGGCGCTGTACAATCTCGGCAATCGCTACCTCGGCGCCGCGCGGTCCAGCCCGGAAGCCGCGTTGCAGGGCCGGCTGCTCGATGAGGCGCTCGAAGCGTACAAAGGTGCGCTCCGTCTCGAGCCCGCCGATTCAGCCGCCAAATGGAACCTCGAGATGGCACTGCGCGAGCGCGACCAGCAGCAGCAGCAACAGCAGCAACAGCAGCAGGCGGGCGGCGCTGGCGAGCAGGACCCACAACCGCAGCAAGACCCACAGCAAGGGGGGTCCGGAAACGCGGGTGCGGGCGGCTCGGAGTCCGAACAGCGCGTCAACCCCACCCAGGGTCGGGATGAGCCGATGAGCCGTGAACAGGCCGACCGCATTCTGAGCGCCGTCGAGCAGGACGAGCGCGAGCTCACGCGTGAGAAGCTGCGCAAGGGCCAGCGCGAGACGCCGGTCTTGCGAGATTGGTGAGGCGCGGTCTTGGCAGGGCGCTTCGGGTACGCGTGAGCGCGTCAGGCTGGCAAATGATGAATGATGAATGCGAAATGATGAATGAACGGAAGGGAGATCTTTCTAGCCGTTATTCATCATTCATCATTCATCATTCATCATTTCTCGCGCTGGCGTTCTGGTTGGCCGGCGCCCCGCCCGCCGTCTCCGCCCAGCCCGCGGCCGACGACATCACCGTGGACGCGAGGCTCAGCTCGACACGCATTTTGGCCGGCGAATCGACCGTGCTCGAGATCGTGATCGAGACGCGCGGTGAAGGCGCCGATGCCATCGACGTACCGCGGCTCGAGGTGGGCCTCGAGATCACCAGCTCGCAGGATTTTTCTCAGCTTCAGATCGGCTACCCCGGGGGCCGCAGGCGTACGATCCGGCGCGACCTCGTGGTCCGCGCGCATCTGCCGGGCGACTACGTGATCCCGGCCGTGCGGGTGACGATCGATGGCACGACGCATCGGACGCGGCCGCTGTCGCTCTTCGTCGAGCAGCGTCGCAGCGCGCCGGGCGGCCGCTCGGTCACCCGCGGGAGCGGGACCGACGAAGTGCTCCTGCGTGCCTGGGTCGAGCCCGACACCGTGTACGTCGGGCAGCAGGTGGTGCTCCACGCCGAGGCCCTGTTCCCTCGCGATCTGCGCCGCCGCCAGTCGCGCCCGGCGGCGTACGAGGCGCCGACGCCATCCGACTTCTGGATTCAGGACCTCCCCGAGGCCGTCTCCACCGGGATCCGTAGGCTCGACGGCGTCGTGTTCGAGACCCAGACGTTCCGCCGCGCTTACTTCCCGTTGTCACCCGGCCGCTTCACGCTGCCACCAGCGCGACTGACGTATGAGATCCGGCGCGGCTTCCTCTATGCGCCCGAAGGCCGCGAGCTCGTCTCGGACTCGATACCGCTCGTCGTGCTGCCAGTCCCCGAACGTGGCCAGCCCGCGAGCTTCAGCGGCGCCGTGGGGCGGTTCGACATCGAAGCGAGCCTCGAACCACAAGCAATCGAGCTCGGTGAAGCCGCCACGCTCAGCGTCGAGATCAGCGGCAGCGGCAACGTGAAGGCGCTCCCGCCGCCGAAGCTCCCCGAGCTGCGCGGCGTCGAGGTCTTCCCGCCCACCGAAGATGCCCGCGTCGACGCCGTAGGCGACGAGGTTCGCGGTGTCAAACGCTTCACGTGGGTCCTGCTACCCGAGGAACCCGGACGTCTCGAGATGCCGATCGAGTACGCGTTCTTCGACCCGGATCTGCAGCGTTTCGCCGTCGCCCGTGCGCAGCCGCTCCCGCTGGCGGTCAGCGCAGCCGACGTCGTGGCCGCGGAGGGTGACGCGGCCAACACCGCGCTCCGTCCGATCGCGCTCGAGCCCGCGGGAGAACGCCTCGCGTGGGTGCCGTCTCGCGCGTTCGCTCTGCTTCAGGTCATCCCGCTAATTGCCATCGTCGCCGGGCTCATGCTCCGGCGGAACTCGGAAGCCATTCGCAGCCACAGGTCGCGCAGCCGGCTGCGCCGGGCACGCAGGGAGACCTTCGCGTCGCTTCGTCACGTGGCCTTGTCCTCCGAATCCGACAGCTCGTTTTTCAGCCAAGCCACTGCCGCGATCCGCACGGCGATCGCCGACGCGCTCGAACAGCCCGCGCTCGGCACCGCGTCCCGCGATGCCCTCATCACTGCGCTCCGCGACGCCGGCGCTTCAGAGGAGAGCGCCGCGGCCGTCGAAACGCTCTTCGCCCGCATCGACCGCGCGCGGTTCGCGCGAACCCGCGCCGGCGCCAACGAACGGGCCGCGCTGACCGGCGATGCCGAGCGGCTGATCGAGCACATCGATCACGAGTTGCAGCAAGCCTCGAGTCCGCGCGTGGCGCCGATGCTGCGCGGCGCGACACGCGCATCGCTGGTGCTGGCTCTGCTCAGTCCGCTCGCGGCCATCGCACACCCGCCATCAGAGCCCGCGGCGGGGACAGCGGAATCAACGCCTCGCCCAGCCGGGGCGAGACTCGGTGGAGCGTCCGAAGAACCCGCGACCGCCCAAGCGCTTGCCGAGCATTTCGCGGAGGGCGTCGCCGCTTTCCACGACACCCGCTACGCCGAAGCGATCTCGGCGTTCAGCGCCTACCTCGACGCGCAGCCGCGCGACGCGGACGGATGGTACAACCTCGGCAACGCCTATATCCAGGACGGCCGGCGCGGCCGCGCGGTCTGGGCGTGGCTGAGCGCGCTCGAGATCGCGCCCCGGCACGCCGGCGCACGCCACAACATCGCCGCGGCCGGCACCGTCGGCGCGCTCATCGCCGCGCCGCCGCGCCTGAGTCTCGCCGCCGGAGAGGCCGCCATCGCCTTCGCTTCGCTCTGGTGGATCGGCGGCTCTGCCATCGCCGTGCTCCTCGCCACTCGCGCGCGCCACGTCACCCGTGCGATTCTCGCCACCGCCGGCTTGGCCGTACTCGTGGCAGGCCTCGCGCTGCCCGCCGCGCTCCGCCCGCCCACCGCCGTCGTGGTCGAAGAGCAAAGCGCACTGCTCGCCGGACCCGCGCGACAATCGGACCGGCTAGTGAGCCTGACCGACGGCGCTACGGTCACCATCCTCGAACGCCGAGTCGACTGGTGGCGCGTCCGCGAGCCCCGCGGCGGGGAAGGCTGGGTCGAGGCGGCGGTCGTCGCCGAAATATGACGCGCTCATTGCAAAGTGATGAATGATGAATGATGAATGATGAATGATGAATGAACGACCGACCTTGCCCCGCGTCGTCGCCCCATTCATCATTTCGCATTCATCATTCACATTTGGATCATGCCTTCGTTTCCGAACCTGACCGTCATCCAGCACCCGCTGGTTCAGCACAAGCTCGCGATGCTGCGCCGCGTCGAGACGTCGAAGAAGACGTTTCGCGCGCTCGTCGACGAGATCTCGATGCTCATGGGCTACGAGGTCACGAAGGACCTGCCGCTCGAGCAGGTCGAGATCGAAACGCCACTCGAGCGCATGCACGCCAACACTGTAAGCGGAAAGAAGCTCGCGCTCGTGCCGATCCTGCGCGCCGGCCTCGGCATGGTCGAAGGCATGCTTCGCCTCATGCCGTCCGTCCGCGTCGGCCACATCGGCATCTATCGCGACCACGACACGCTCCGAGCCATCGACTACTACTTCAAGATCCCTGGCGACCCGGAGGCCCGAGACTTCATCGTGCTCGATCCGATGCTCGCCACCGGCGGTTCCGCGGCCGCGGCCGTGACCGCGCTGAAAGCCAACGGCGCGACCCGTGTCCGCTTCGTCAGCATCGTCGCCGCGCCCGAAGGCGTCACCCGCATGCTCGAGACACACCCCGAAGTCCAAGTGTTCACCGCGGCGCTCGATCGCGAGCTCAACCCGAACGGCTACATCCTGCCCGGCCTGGGCGACGCCGGAGACCGGTTGTTCGGCACGCTCTGATCCGGTAGCTTCAACGTACCGGGGCCCGTAGCTCAGTTGGTCAGAGCACCGGACTCATAATCCGAGGGTCGCAGGTTCGAGTCCTGCCGGGCCCATTCAATAATGACAACGACTTACACGATTGAACGGCCGCCCAAAGGCGGTCGTTCTCGCGTTCGCGGGCGACTCTCGGGCGACAGCGAGGAACATGAATTGGGCCCATCACGCGCCGACCCATATGGAGACGCCAGTAAGACACACTCAGGGGCGAGGCCAGTCGTTAACGTTGTATATGCCGTTCCGTTCTACGAAGTACCACCCATCCTCCCCGGGGGAATTTGCCGGGAGGCCGGAGTTCGCGCGCGATCGGGAGCCAACGCCACGAAGCGTGCGCCGGCCTCCAGG
>JBOHRM010000381.1:0-10235 GCA_050732715.1 Longimicrobiales bacterium | reverse complement strand
GCCCAAGGTCGTGGGTTCGACCCCCACCCGGCCCATTCTTCATAAGCATACAGCCGAAGTCAGCGGCGCCGGATCCCGAGGATCGGTAACGCCGCGACGACGGCTGGGTGGTCACGGGTGAGCGGTTCGGGCGTGCCGAACTTCACCTGGCCCCGCGCCGCACGGTCTGTGAAGAAAACCGTGGTATGCCAGGCGCCAGTGAGCGAGGACCACCAGCTCAGGCCGGCGTACTGCTCGCGATAGAGGCGCTGCGCGATCGCCTGCGTCGTGCGACGGTCATGATGGGCGAGCTGATCCGGCCGCAGTTGCAGCGCCTGAAGCACGACCGGATCGGTGCAGTCGGGAATTCGCCGGAGTAGCGCTGCGGTCAGCACCACCGGTACCACCGCGAGCGGGCGTCGGAGCTTGATGAGGTACGACGTCCGGAAGTCGGTGCCCCGAAACTCAGCGAGCGCCTCGCCCACCGCGTGCACGGCGGACTCCGCAAGGTAGCGCACCGGCGGAGCATCGTGCAGGTCAAAGCGGCCAACCGTTTGGCCGGTGGTCACGTAAGCGGGGGAGAAGGGCTCACCGGCCGGCGCCGCTGCATCCCATGGGAAGCAGCGCCAGAGAGTGAGCGGCGCGCTCACGCAAACGAGCCGACCCGGGCCGCCTGTACCGCGGCCATGACCTCGGCTACGTCGCCCTCGGCCAACACGTCGAGAGGCCGGCGGTGGTTGAGGTGCGGGTTGATGCCCTCGAGCCACCCCGGCACCGCGTCAGCCTCATACACTTCCAAAAGCGCCAACACGACGGCCATGAGCCCGGCGATGCGCCACCCAGGCTCGCCGCCAATGTCCTGCCCTCCGGCCAAACGGGTGATTTGGCTCCGATGTATGCCCGCCCACTCGGCCAAGGCGGCTCGACCGCCAAAGGCGACCTCGCCCGCACCGGCTTGGGCGCTCCGGAGCAGCGCCGTCAGGTCGGCATACGATCGCGCGCGCTTCACCATGTATACCTCCAGGTCTGCAACAAACGTGTTGCAAGAGTAGTTCCAAGGGGAGCGTCTCGTCAACCGCCGGCAACCACCCCCGCGCTCCTCGTGAGCGCGCTGACGATCCTCGAGGTCGGGTTCTGAGTCGGCGCGGCTGGCCCGCGAACGATGTTGCGGCTAGTTGTTGCATCGTCCATCTGTCCCGGCAAGGGGGCGTGATCTTACATTGGGCAGTGACCTTCGCTGGGTGATGCATCCGTCTGGCAGGGCGCCGACTGAAGCCATGGGCGGCCAACTCATGACTGGAGAAGGGCCGATGTTGGGACGTGGACGGCCGGGTGTTCGCGGACTCTCGATCGCATTGTTGTGCGTGCTCGCGGTGGGCTGGCCCGCGACCGAATCGTATGCGCAGCAGGGTCGGGGAGGTCGACCCGCCGCACCGAATTTCGCGGGCCAAGCCCGGATCAAGGCGCTCATGGTGGCGGGAGGCTGTTGTCACGATTATCCGGCCCAGGCCGCCATTCTCATGAGACAGCTGCACGAGGAGCTGCCGATCGATTGGACCTTCCAGTACCTGAACTGGCGCGCGAACCGAGACGTGCCCGCGTTCTATAGCGATCCCGACTGGTTCCGGGGATACGACATCATCGTGCACAACGACTGCTTTACGCCGCCGGATTCGCTGCTATCGGAGGAGTACCTCTCCAGCGCTGGGGCCGCCAATCGGGCAGGGATTCCTGCAGTCGTGATCCATTGTGCGATGCATACGTTCCGCGACGCCTCGACCGATCAGTGGCGCGGCGTTCTCGGCGTGGCGAGCAGGCGTCACACTCCCTCTCACAACATTGCTGTCGAGATCCTCGCGTCCGATCACCCGGTCATGGCCGGCATCGAGCCTGGCTGGGTCACGCCGATCGACGAGCTCTACGTCGTCGAGCGCGTCTTACCGGGTGTGTTCCCCCTCGCCTCGGGAACCGATCCCGCGGACGGACAGGACCACGTGCTCGCGTGGGTGCACGAGAACGGGGCACGCGTCTTCGGTACTACGCTGGGCCACGGCATGGACACCTGGCACGACCCCGTCTTCCAGCAGCTGCTCGCGCAGGGGTTCCGCTGGGCGTTGGAAAAGTAACCACGGCATGCTGGAGCGACGGCGCGTCTCAGCCTCCACCGATGAACACCTTGAAGGAATGCCGCGCGGCCACGTCGTGCGCGCAGCAGGGCAGGGACGATCAGCAGTTTCGCGAGCGCGCGATCGATCTGGCGGGTGGCTAGTGGTGCGCGCCGCCCGGGATGCTACAACATTCCCTCATGAGTGACGACCTCCCCCCCGGCGCCCGATTCTTCTCTCTCGAGGAGGCCAGCCGAATGCTTCCCCTGGTGCGCCGGATCCTAGAGGACATCGAGGCTCACTGGCGGGAACTCGAGCCGCGCATCATCCGGCTTCGCGCGCTGCCGTTGGCGGCGCGGCGAACCCGGGACGGGAAGGCGCTCGAGGAGGAGCTGGAAGCCCGGGCCGCCGAGATCGATGGCCTGGTTGCCGAGCTCCAGGACCTCGGCTGCTACTTCAAGGGATTCCAGGAGGGGCTCGTCGACTGGTGCAGCCTCTATGCCGGGCGACCCGTCTTCCTGTGCTGGAAGCTGGGCGAGCCGGAGATCGCGTGGTGGCACCAGGTCGACGCGGGCTTCGCCGGGCGGCAGCCTATTCTCGATTCCCAGCGCGGGGCGTTCCTGGGCGACGAATAGTTCCCGGTTCGGTCCGGCGCGGCCGAGATCAGCTGATTCGTGACGCGACGGTGGCGGTGTCCGGTGAAGAACGTCGGTCGCCTTCTGCTGTGCCGAGACGTTGCGCGACCACGCGTGACACGCGCCGCTGAATCGGGATGAGCACAGCAGCGCCGATCGCGCCCGCCACGAGTGGGCCAACGAAAGTGGGGAGGCCAAGACGCGGCTCGACCAGCGAGGACAGTACGTTTTCGAGCCCGGCGAATATCACGACGCCGAGCGCACCCAGCGCGCCGTAGACCGTGCCGCGACGCAGCGCCAGCGTCGAATCGATGGCCCCGGCGTAGAGCACACCCATCGCCGAGCCGAGCACGATCAGCAGCGGCGCGAATACGATCAGGACGACCAGGCCGATTGCGGTGACTTCGGGCAGGTCCAGCGTGCCGAGCAGGATCGCGCCACCCAGGGCCGCCACAATGAGCCACGTCGCGAGTGAGAAACCGGTCGTCACCCACAACATGCGCCGCCGTTCTTCGGCCGAGGCGAGGCGGTAGCTCGTGCGCAGGTTGTGCACGCCCATACCGATGGCCGTGAGAGGAAGGAGCACGTACAACGCTGCCGCAGCCACGAGGATGACGCGGGTCATGAGGGCGACTGCCGCGGCCGACGGCTCCGCATCCGCGCCGAGTCCGAGGATCCGGGCGAGCGCGGGCGCCACGAGCCGGGGAAGCAGCAAGACCGCGACAGCGGCACCCCAGATCGTCCATCCGTGGAGCCCCGCCTCGCGCACTCGCCGCGCCCACAGCGCCCTTCGCGGAGGCGGCAGCCGATCCGCCGTCAGCGGCGTGGGGAAGAGTGCGGAGAACCGGACGAACGCCGCCACCGCGAGCAGGTACGCCGCGACGGCTGTCTGGCTCACCCAACCCGATCCGAAGGACAGGTTGATGGTGAGCTGCTCGTCGCCCGCCTCGACCGTAAGGAAGCGGAACAGCGAGCCCCAGAAGAGCGCGAGGAAACCCAGGAACAGCGTGAGGGCACGCCCATCCGCCTTGTGCGACGCCTTCCACAGGAGCAGCGCGGCCAGGGCGCACGCGCCCAACGCCGTCATCGTCGACAGCGTGTAGGTCGTGAAGAACAGCCACGTACCCGCCGTCAACGCCTCCGCGAGAACGCCGACGCGCGGGAGCAACGTGACTACGTGCACGAGCGCACCCAGTACGAGTGCGGCCGCGAACACCCGGAACAGAAGCAATCGTCGTGGACGCACGCCCAATGATCATACACGCCCTGTCCGCGGCGCAAGACTGGGCCCTGAGGACTTGTCTGGCTACACCACCCGCGCTTGCTTCCTCCCAGCATCGTCGCGCTCCGCCTCGGGGTGTCCCGTTTCGCGCTCGGTTCGCGCATATGAAAGTGGATGCCAAGCACGGCGGATCAACGATCCGCACCTCCGTGATCGAGACGCTTTCGACCGGCGCGGGGGACGGGCTATTCTGCATACGCAGGAATTCACACACGACAGATCGAACTCGGATCCTCGACGCGCGTCTATGGCACGGCAGCTCCCGAGAAAGGAGATCGAAATGGCCAGAGGAAGCTTCGACTCGAGCGTGGACGCAGCGCATCGTGGGAAGCAGGCGTCCGATCTCGCAGGTCTGGACGTCGACGGCCTGAAGGGTGTCTCGGCGGGCGACAAGCAGCATCTTCAGGATGCCTTCGGAATTCGGACCATCGGTGATCTGGCGGCGAACGAGTTCGTGCGCATCGCTCGATCGATCCAGGAGGAGGCGGCCGGGATCGATCACGATCCGGGGCCGGATGCCGACTGGACAATCTTTTTCGCCACGGCGCCGCTCGCGACCTACCAGGCGCACCCTGTCGACTTTCGGCTCGAGTTCGGCCCGGTTTATTACCGAGGCCGGCTGGACGGTACGGCTCGTGTGTTGATCGTTGGGCAAGATCCGGCTGCCAACGAGCTCGTCGGCCATCGGGCCTTCGTCGGTGCTTCCGGCCAGCGGATACAGGGATTTCTGCGCCGTCTCGGAATCCTTCGCGACTACGTGATGGTCAACACGTATCTCTATCCTGTCCGTGGCCAGTTCTTCGGGTCGTTGGAAGCGCTCGCCCATGAGCCAACCATCCTCGGCTTTCGCAATGCGTTGCTCGATCGGATCGCCGAGCGCAACCCGCTCGAGGCGGTCATCTCCGTGGGTCGAGCTGCCCAGGACTCCGTCGATCGATGGCCCGGAGCGGCGAGTCTGACGACACAGGCGATTACTCACCCCTCGGCGATGGATCACTCCGCGCTGTTGGCCAACTGGAACGAGGGTCTGGCCGTGCTGCGGCCGGCGGTCGAGCCGGAGGCAGGCGTCGCCGTCGACGATACCGACTACGGAGACGACTTCACGCCGGCTGATCACGAACCGATCCCGCGGCGCGACCTGCCGTTCGGCGTTCCCGAATGGCACGGAGTCGGAAGTCATGCCACCCGCGCCAAGCTGCCGAACGGGGACACCGACAACCAGCGCATCATCTGGAAATCGCCCTAGTGGTCGAGTTCGCAAATACGGCAACGTCTCGGACGCCGATGCATCCCCGCTGGCGGCGTTGCTCGGCGCTCGAAATAGCGCTGCTATGCCTTCGGCCTCGCGCCTTGCCAGCGGGGCGCCTCGACGCGCGAATACGTCACCGTACTTACGAGCTCGACCACTGCCGGAGGGTCCTCACTATGGCACTCGCGATCAAAGGCACGATCGTACCACTGAAGGCGTCCGCACCGAAGCAGACGTTCAAGGGCCGGGTCTATGTGACCGATGAGGGCCGCATCGCAACGACGAAGAAGCTCTCTGAGACCGCACCGGCAGGATTCGCCGGCGTCACCGAAGTCGTCGTCGGCGATCACTTCGTGTATCCGGGCTTGATCGATCTGCATTCGCATCTCGGCTACAACGCCCTGCCGCTCTGGACCCAGCCGAATGAGCCCAAGCCGTTCCTGCACCATGACATCTGGCCGGGCCGGTCGACCTACAAGCCGCGGGTGAGCTGGCCGGCTTGGGTGCTGGCGAAGGCCGCTCCCGAAGCGCTCCTCGTGTACGTGCAGGTGCAGGCCCTGGCCGGTGGCACGACAGCGATTCAAGGATGGCCGTCGACGAATCGCAGCCCCGCCAACCAGCTCGTCCGCAACATCGACGACCAGACGTTCGTCGACGAGCACGACGGCCAGGACAACATCCGCACCTCGACGCTGACGCTCGGGCTCTCCGAGCTCGGGGACAAGGCCGAGGACCTGGCTGCGGGAAGGGGCTTCATCTACCACTGCTCCGAGGGTCAGGTCGACAGCCTCGTCGCGCGCGAGTTCGACCATCTGGCGACGGCCAACTGCCTTCGGCAGAAATTGATCGCCATTCACTGCTGTGCCGTGCAGGAAGACGCTTTCAAGAAGTGGAGCGAGCGGGCGGAGCTGGTGGGAGATGACGCACCGGGAGCCGTGGTCTGGTCGCCGTTCTCGAACCTCTGGCTCTATGCACATACAACGGATGTCCCGGGCGCGAGGAAGCACGGCGTGACGGTCTGTCTCGGGACCGACTGGGGCCCTTCGGGAACGAAGAATCTGCTCGGCGAGCTCAAGGTGGCGCGGATCTGGGCCGACGAGCAGCACTGGGACCTCGATGACTTCGATCTGGTCGAGATGGTCACCGCCTCGCCCGGCGACGTCCTCAGCCAGTGCTGGGGCAAGAAGGTCGGCCGGCTGGTGGCCGGCGCCCTCGGCGATCTATGCGTCGTCGAAAGGGTGCACGACGATCCTTGGGAAAACCTGGTGAAGGCTCGAGAGGAGCAGGTCCTCCTCGTGTTGGTCGATGGCCAGCCTCGCTTTGGCACGAAGGAGCTGATGCAGGCGGCGGGTGGAAAGCGCATGACATCGGTCAGGGTGGGTACCGAACGAAGACGCGTCATCCTGATCGACCCGAAGGATGAGAACAAGCCGCCCGAGGAGCAGGATCCCTGGACCTACCAGGCAGTGCTCGACCGCCTCGATGCCGTGCGGAACGATCCGATCGGAACCGTCGAAGCGGCGGATGCCCCCAACGCCGCGGCCGGCCGCATCCCTTCGGCCGTGGGTCCGGACGACGATCCTCTCGTTCTCGAGCTGGACATGCCGGGTGGGCTGGGCATGGTGGCCGGACCGCCTCCGGATGGCGTGGTGGTTGAATTCGACAGGATCCCATCGCTGCGTCACGACAGGCTCTGGCGCGCCTCGGTCAAGCGCGGCCCGTTTCACAACGAGATCCTCGACAGACTCGATCGATTCTACGAATGAAATCCAACGACGCCATATCCGCCCTGCGCACGCGAATCAAAGAGGCGCCCAAAGAGCCGGACGTTCGCGCGGCGGTCTTGAGTATCGAGCAGCGGCGAGTCGTCGCCGAGACATTCAGCGTGCTGATCGAAGGTCTATACGCTCACCTTCCTGGGAAACGCGCACGGTACGGTCATGACCCCGTGCAGCGTTTGCGCTCGCTCCAGCAGCGGCTTGAGGCGATCGATGACCACGAGTTTCATCGCTCCATGGCCGAGATCGTCACCGATCTGCGGGACGCCCACACGCGGTACATCGGCCCCAAACAGATGCAGAAGAAGGTCGCGTTTCTGCCGATCCTCGTGGAGCGCTACACCGAAAACGGTCGCGACCGTTACGTAGTCTCGAAGATCTTCACCAAGGATCCGGGTGACCGAAAAAACTTCGAGAGCAAGGGCTTCGAGGAAGGCGTCGAGATCACACATTGGAACGGCGTGCCGATCGCGCGAGCCGTCGAGCGATACGCGGACCTGGAAACAGGGGGCCGGCCGGACGCCCGCAGGGCCCGTGCGCTTGAGTCTCTGACCTTCCGCCCACTGCGCTACGCCCTGCTTCCGGATGAGGAGTGGATCGTCGTGTCCTTCAAGAGGATCGACGATCGGCCCGAAGACGTTCGATTGAGTTGGCGCTTCCTGGAAGAGGAGGACAGGCCGAGAGTCACCACCGCGGAAGGCTCGGCTCAGCTGGCCTATGCCGGCGACCCGCTGGCCGAAGCGGTACGGCGGGCGAAGAAGATGCTATTCGCAACGGAGAAGTGGTACGAGACCGACGCGGGAAAGCAGCCCAGCTTGAAGAAGAGCGTCGCCGACAACAAGGACGCAGGCAAGTGGTTCACCGGCAACTTCCAGGACGTCGTCGCAGCGCGTGTCGTGAACGTCCCCAGGCTGGACCCGTTCGGTCTCCTTCGCCTGTGGAGCTTCGATCTTCGCGATGACGACGCTTACATCGAAGAAGTGATCGACTTGCTCGACGAGCTGCCCCGAACCGGTCTGATCATCGATCTCCGTGGCAATCCCGGAGGGCTGATCTGGGCCGCGGAGCGGCTTCTGCAGCTCTTCACGCCCAACACGATCGAGCCCAGTCGTTTCAGCATGTTGGCCACCGATCTGACCCGGTCGATGGCGGAAGCCAAGCAGAATCGAAACCTCCTGGCCCCCTGGCGAGGCAGCCTGAGCTCGGCCGTGGTCAGTGGCGAGCTCTATTCGCGGGCCGTACCGCTGACGCCGCCGGAGCGCTGCAACGACATCGGCCAGGTCTATCCCGGTCCCGTCGTCGGAATTGTCGATGCGATTACCTATTCGGCTGGAGACCTGTTCGCGGCCGCGTTGGTCGACAACCGGATCGGCACCCTGGTCTCCCTCGACAAGGCGACCGGCGCCGGTGGCGCCAACGTCTGGTATTCGAGCAACGTGAGACGCGCCCTCGCGGGCACCCCGGCCGCGTTGCGGCAGCTACCGGAAGGCATCGACTACACCGTCGCCTTCCGACGAGCCGTGCGGATCGGTGATGTCGCCGGCACGGGGATCGAGGACATCGGGATCGCGGGACAGCTGCATCGGTCTCTGACCAAGCGAGACCTGACCGAAGGCAACATCGACCTGCTGACGTTCTGCGGTCGACTACTCGCAAGCGAGGCGCTGACGGATCTGAAGACGACCGTAAACCACGAAACGCTCACGATCGAGACGCTGAATCTCGACTGTGTAGATATTTATGTCGATGGGCATCCTCGGGGTTCTCTCGAGACCGGGTCCCGATCCGGCACGGCGACGGTCGAGTACCCGTTCCAAGGTCCCTGGTACCAGACCGAAGTCGTCGGTTACCAGGGCGACATCCGAAGACAGCAGCGTCTCCTGCAACCCGTAGGCGTCTGACCGATTGGCGTGAAGACGACGTCCGCGGCCTTCATCGCCTCGGCGATCACCTCGGGCAGGTCCTCCTCGTCCTGCTTGCGGGGCTTCATCACCATGACCACCGCGTCCGTGTCCCGCTGGTGACAAACGCTCGCGATCGCATCGGCATGGTGGGCCGCTCGGCAATGAAAGTTTGTCGAGCGAATCGCTCTCGCGCTGCGTCTAGCATTCGTGTACATCGTGCTACGGCATACTTCTTCGAGAACCGGCGGGCGAACCAGGCGGTCGTGGACCTCATCGTGGCCATCGCTGCGCGGAAGGGCGTGACGCCCGCGCAGCTCGCTCATGCGGGCGCGGGTCGACAAGCGACTGAAGCGTACACGTGCCGCGGCAGCGAAGGACAGCGGTTAGACCGGAGGAACCGGAACCGTCTTCCCCGCTGAGGCGCGCTGGGCGCGGCGACGGTTCTTCTCGGCTGTGCCGCACGCACTCATCTCGCACCAGCGCCGTAGCCCGTTCCGACTTCGATCGACGTACAGCCAGCCGCAATCGTGACCGGCGCACATGCGCAGCCTCGCAACATCACTCGATGAAACGAGGTCGGCCGCCGCCCAGACCACCGGCCAGAGAACCGACTCCAGCGCGTCGCCAAGACCGGCCCACCCCCTTACGACCCCACCTGCCGCATCGCGGACGAGTCTCGTCTGCGCACCGGCGTCGGCCAACAAGGAATTGAAGCCCTCCAGGCCGGCCGCACAGCGGAAACCGTTCACCACGGCCACGACCAGCTCTCGGAGGACCAGGCGTGCCTGACGCGCCGCGTCCAGCGCCGCCACGGCTTCGCGCGGTCGCAACCCGGCCGCACCTCGCAGCCGGCCCGCCTCCGCACCGCCGAGCACACTGGCGCCTTGGGCCCACTCGATCACGCGGTCGTACGTCGTGAAGCGGTCGCGCTCCAGCCCGCGCGGCGTCCAGTCCGCCGTGTTCACGAAATCCAGACTTGGGTCGCCGCCCACGAACCGGAACGGCGCGTCTGGGGCAAAGCGGTCCTGCGTGCGGGCTTCGGCCATGGTCTGTTAACGCCTTCGGAACCGGTTCTCCATGGGCGCCTCCGACGCGGCCCGCCCCAGACCCCCAGCCAGGAAGGACGTCACCGGCGGTGGCAGCCCGGAGGAATCGGCCGACGACGACGCCGCACCGGAAACAGTGGCCTCCGGCGGAGCCGAGAGCACTGCCGGCAAGGCGGCCACCGCGGCGGCTAATGCGAGCAGCGCTGCTGCAATACGAGATCTCTTCAAGGTCGATACGGGCGTCACTGGTCTCGAAC
>JBOHRM010000380.1:0-4572 GCA_050732715.1 Longimicrobiales bacterium | reverse complement strand
GCCCAGGTCTCCTATCAGGAAGCGAACAACAAGGAGAACCAGATCCCGCGGGTGCTCGGGCGTCCGGTCTTCACGAACGGGCTATATGCGGGCTGGCAGGGTGCGTCGCCGGTCTTTCGGGATCCGCGGCCGGCGGGTCCGAACCCGGCCGATCCGGGGCGCGGCCCGCTGCCCTCCGAGCTTGGCCGTTGGAACGGCCTCTATGTGAACGGCCGTGACGCGATCCTCTCGTACTCGGTCCACGGCAGTACGGTCTTGGAGCAGCCCGGCGCGATCGTGAGGGGTGAGGAGATCGGCATTGCGCGCACGTTCCGGGTCGAGGGGGGCACCGAGCCGCTCACGCTGGTCGTGGCCGATGCCGGAGGGGCGGATCTTGTCGACGTGGACGCGAATCTGGCGCACATCGAGCTGCCCGGCGATTCCGTGCTGCTGGCCGGTGTGGCGAACGCTCCGGAAGGTGCGGAGCTGCGAGTCCTCGAGGACCGCTACATCACGCTGCACCTGCCGGCCGGTCTGAGTGGCGAGAGCTTCCGTGTGGTGGTCTGGCGCGGCGCGGCGGCACGTGATACGGCGTTCGCGGCGATGCTGGATGAGCCGGTGCGGATGGCGCGTCACGCGCGTGGCGGCCCGCGGTACTGGACTGAGACCGTCGAGACGCGTGGCATCGTGTCGCCGGACACGGCCGCGTACGTCGTCGACCGGATCACTTTGCCGCTCGACAATCCGTGGCGTCGCAATGCCCGCGTGGTCGATGTCGGCTTCTTCCCGGACGGCCGGCGCGCGGCGCTCGTGACTTTCGAAGGCGACGTCTGGGTGGTGAGCGGCATCGACGCCGGCCTCGCGCGGCTCGAGTGGCGGCGCTTCGCATCGGGGTTGTACGAGCCGATGGGTGTCGAGATCGTCGACGACGAGATATACGTGCACAGCCGACAAGGCATTGTGCGGCTGGACGATCTCGATGATGACGGCGAGGCGGATTTCTACGAGAGTTTTTCGGACCTGACGATCCAGTCGATCGAGTCGCGCGAGTTCCCGCTCGGTTTCGCGGCCAAGCCGGGCGGCGGGTTTTATCTGTCGCGCGGCGGCGCGCTGGACATGGGCCCGCAGACGGCCGCGCCGATCATGCCGGGGTTTCGCGCGGGTTCGCCGCACAGCGGCTCGATCCTCGAGGTCTCGGCGGACGGAAGCACGCTCGAGCATTACGCGACCGGCCTGCGCGAGCCGTTCATCGGCGTGCACCCGGTCTCGGGCATGGTGAGCGCTTCCGATCAGCAGGGCAACTTCGTGCCGGCCACGCCGATCTACATCGCGCGGAGCGGCGGGTATCACGGTGTCCCCGCGACCGCGCACCGTACCGACGTCCCGGCCGAGACGCCGCCGATCGTGTGGATCCCGCACGAGGTCGATCCGTCCGGCGCGGGTCAGGTTTGGGTCACGGATGAACGCATGGGCTTCGGCGGCGATGCTCTCGTCCATCTATCGTACGGCCGGCCGGGCGCGTTCCGGGTGTTCGTCGACACCACGGCGAGCGGTGTGATGCAGGGTGCGATCGTGCCGTTGCTCGAGGACTTCTCCGCGCCGCTGCTGAACGGTGCGGTCGGCCCACACGATGGCCAGCTGTATCTCACGGGCTTTCAGATCTGGGGCTCGCGCGCGACCGAGGTGAGCGTGTTCGCGCGGGTGCGGCGGACCGATGAGCCGAGCCCGCTGCCCGTCGACGTTCACGCGGGGCTCCAGGGCGTGCTGCTCCGTTTCGATCGTCCCCTCGACGCGGCCACCGCCACCGACATCGCGCGCTACGACGTTCAGCGCTGGAACTATCAGCGGACCGAAGCGTACGGCTCTGGCCATTTCATGCTCGACGGCTCGCCGGGTCAGGACCGGCTCGCCGTCGCCGCCGCGCACCTTTCGAACGATGGTCAGACGCTGCTGCTCGTGATCCCGGGGATGCGCGAGGTCATGCAGATGGGGGTCGGCTATACACTCGCGAACGCCGATGGCGCGCCGATCGATGGCACGGTGCACCTCACCGTGCACGCCGTCGATGAGCTGGACCTCGTCACCGAAGAATTCGCCGGCGTCGATTGGCGCGCCGACCTCGAGGGCGCGCTCGAGGTGCTCGCCGGTGATGCGCCGCCCTCTTCGGCGGAGCGGGGCGAAGACCTCTATCGCCGCATCGGCTGTGTGGCGTGCCACTCGACGGACGGCGCGACGGAGGGCAAGCTCGGCCCTACGTTCCACGGCCTCTACGGCTCGATGCGGACGTTCGCCGACGGCACGACGCAGACCGCCGATGAGGCGTATCTGCGCCAGGCCATCGTCGAGCCCTCGAGTCGAATCGTGGAAGGGTACGCGGAGGGCATGCCGGCGTATCTCGGCGTGCTCGGCGGTACCGAGATCGAATCGTTGATCGAATACATTCGATCGCTCCGGTGAGATCGACGACTAGAATCCGGATGGCATACTGTACGGCGCGTGGCAGGAACGTCGCGCGAAGACGCCAAGTACGCGAAGGAGTCGCCAAGAGGCTTTGGCGGACTCTTGGCGAACTTGGCGTCTTGGCGCGAGCACTCCTTACGGGCCGTGACCTTTCATTGACCGCGACGAGGACAGCTGAAAGCGGACGAACGATTTACGTGGTGCTTGCCGTGTTCGCGGCAGTGGCGCCGCTCGACGCCCAGACGGCGGACGGGTTCTGGCCGGAGGTCACGCGCGAGAGCCGGCCGTGGACGCGCTGGTGGTGGCTGGGCAGTGCCGTCGACTCGGCGGGCATCACGGCCGGGCTGGAGGCGCTCGCGGCCGCCGGCTTCGGCGGTGTCGAGGTCACGAGCATCTACGGCGTTGACGGCCACGAACGCGCGTTCATCCCCTATTTGTCCGAGCGCTGGATCGGCATGCTGCTCCACGCGGCGACGGAGACCGAACGGCTCGGCATGGGGATCGACATGCCACCCGGCTCGGGTTGGCGGAGCGGCGGCCCGAGCGTGCGCGCCGAGCATGCGAACGCGTCGCTTCACGCGAGTGTGGACACGCTGAGCGGAGGAGAGATTTGGGCGCCCGATCTGTCGGGCGGCAGTCTGGACGCCGCTGTCGCGATCTCGGCCGCGGGCGAGCGCATCGACTTGACCGATCAGATCGGCGACCCGAGGCGGCCGAGGTGGCAGGCGCCGGCCGGCGAATGGATGGTCTACGCCGCGGACACGCGCTTCTCGGGTGACTCGGTCAAGCGGCCCGCCCCGGGCGGCGAGGGTTACTCGATTGACGTGTTCTCCCGCGCCGCCGTCGATGCCTACCTCGGTGACTACGGCAACCGCATCGGCCGCGTGCCGCACGGCGCTCTGCGCGCCTACTTCCACGATTCGTTCGAATACGGCGGCACCGGCTCGTCCGAGCTGTTCGCCACGTTCCCGCGAGCCCGCGGCTACGATCTGGAGGACCATCTCCCCGCTTTGAGCGGCGTGGGCGACCCCGACACGGTTGCGCGCGTGAAGTCGGATTATCGGCGCACGCTCGACGAGATGCTGCTCGATCACTTCGTGCGGGCGCTGACCGAGTGGGCGCACGCGAGGGGTGGACTGAGCCGCAATCAGGCGCACGGCTCGCCCGGCAATCTGCTCGACCTGTACGCCGCGGCGGACATCCCGGAGACGGAGAACTTCGGCCGCCTGACGGGCCACGACGCCGATCCGTTGATCAGCAAGTTCGCGTCGTCCGCAGCCCACATCGCGGGGCGGCGATTGGCCTCGGCCGAATCGATGACGTGGCTCGACGATCACTTCACGGTCACGCTTGACGAGGCGAAAGCCGCCGCCGACCGGCTGTTCGTGAGCGGCATCAACCACTTGATCTATCACGGCACCGCGTACTCGCCGCCGGATGCCGAATGGCCAGGTTGGCTGTTCTACGCCTCGACGCAGTTCAACTCGCGAAACGCGATCTGGAGAGACCTGCCCGCGTTCAACCGGTACGTGGCGCGCGTGCAGTCCGTCCTTCAGGCCGGCGTGCCGGACAACGACGTGCTCTTGTACTGGCCGATCCACGACGCATGGCACGATCCCTCGGGCATGCGCATCGACTTTCGCGTGCACGACCCCGCCTGGTTCCACGATCAAGCGATCGGCGAGGTTGCGACCGCACTGTGGGAGTCCGGCTATGGCTTCGACTATGTCTCGGATCGGTTGCTCGCCGAGCAAGTAACCGCCACCGAGGAGGGTCTAGCCGCGGGCGCGGAGCAGGGGCCGGCGGCCGGCGAGGAGCAGGGTCTGACAGCGAGCGGCGAGGAACAGGGTCTGGCGGCGGGTGACGAGCAAAGTCTGGCCGCGGGCGGGACAGCGCCTCCTGTTACCCGCGCGGGTCGGGCGGGCCGTGGTCCCCTCTCCCCCGCTCGTGGGGGAGAGGGCCACGGCGAGGGGGTCACCACCATGGCGCGCTACCGTATGGTCGTGGTGCCACGCCCGCGCTTCATGCCTCCCGAAACGATGGAGCGGCTGCTCGACCTCGCGCAGGCCGGTGCGACGATCGCGTTTCTCGGCGAGCTGCCGGCCGACGTGCCCGGACTCGGCGACCTCGAAG
>JBOHRM010000379.1:0-6335 GCA_050732715.1 Longimicrobiales bacterium | reverse complement strand
CTCCTGGGCTTGTCACGCTCCGCAAGACAGATCGTCGCTCACCGATCCGGTCATTCGACACTCCTCGCCGAACCGGAGCGCGTCGTCGCAGCCATTCGCGAGCTGACGTCGCCGTGACCAGAGGCGGCCGTTTCCGCGCGGCGCCGGGCGAACGCGCCGGACAGACGCCGCTGCACTGGAACCAGCACCGCCGCCACGATCCCGCCCGCGACGAGCGGACCGATGAACGTTGGAAGACCGAGGCGCTCTTCAACCAGCTCCGACAGCACATTCTCGATGCCGGCGAACGCGACGATCCCGAGCGTACCGAGCGCGCCGTACAGCGTGCTGCGCCGGAGCGCGAGCGCGGGATCGATCGCGCCGGCGTACAGCACGCCCATTGCGGACCCGAGCACGACCAGTAGAGGTGCAAGCACGAGCAGGACGACCAAACCCATCGCGATGAGTTCGGGCACCAGGTCCAATGCACCGACGACGATCGCGCCGCCGAATGCCGAGACGATGAGCCATGCGGCCAGCGTGAAACCCGTCGTGACCCAGAGCATGCGTTCCCGTTCGCCGGGCACGGCGAGGCGATAGCTCAGTCGGAGATTGCGTGCGCCGACAACGCTAGCGACGACGGGAAGCATCACGTAGGCGGCCGCGACCGTGAGCAGATAGGTTCGGCCCATCCCCGTCGCCGCGACATGGAAGCCGTCCGCGGCGCGATCCGCTGCCCGGGCCGCGTCTTCACCGAGCCCGAAGACGCGGGCGAACGCGGCGGAGACGAGGTGGGGCAGCAAGATGATCCCGGCGGCGACGCCCCAGACGGTCCAAGCGCTGAGCGTCGCCGCGCGCAGCCGGCGCAGCCAGAACAGCCGGCGTACCGGCCGTAGACGCTCCGGCGTCAGCGGGCGCGGAAACAACGCGGAGAACCGGACGAACGATGCAACGGCCAGCACGAACGCCGCCATCGCCGTCTGGCTCACCCACCCCGACCCATACGATAGGCTGACGTTGATCTGCGTTCCCTCCGCCTCGATCGTCATGAATCGGAACAGCGAGCCCCAGAAGATCGCGAGGAATCCCAGGAACAATGTGAGCGCCCGTCCGTCCGGCTTGTGCGATGCCTTCCACAAGAGCAGCACCGCGAGGCCACAGGCGCCCAGCGCCGTCATCGTCGAGAGTGCGTAACTCGTGAAAAACAGCCAGGCGCCGGCCGGCAGAGTTTCGGCCAATCGGCCCACACGCGGCAGAAGCGTACCTACGTGAAGGACGGCGCCCAATACGAGCGCGGCGGCGAAGATGCGGAACAACTGGAGACGCACGCGCATGTCCTATGTTCGCCCACCGCCGCGCACCGCACAAGCGGCCCCGACCGATCGGCTCGACGCGGCGATCCGGTCAAGTCAGTCCGCCACGGCGCTGCGCGCCACCAGCGATTCGTGAACTCGGTCGGTCGGACAACCCTCAGCCGTCCCTAGCCCTAGCCGTAGCCGTAGCCGAATCATGTGCAACGCCTTCGTGGCTGACATTACGATCGGCGTTCGAGAGTTATCTCGCAGTCCTGTACGTCACTGAAACGGACACGCCCAGGCGAGGAGCGGCATGGATGGTGGCTGAGGTTCACCGTCGATTGAGCGGCCTGTACAGACTGGATCCGTCCGAGGTCAGGGCAGGCAGTTCCGTGCAGATATCCAGAACGACATTGATGGGGGCGACATCCCGATCCCCGAGGTCCGTGATAACAAGGGCGAACGAGACGCATTTGAAAAAGCCGGGTTTGCCGCCGCTGACGATCGCCTGACCCCCGCCGAGGGTTGAAGCGGTGCCGTCCGTGAAGCTTGTTCGACCGATCCATCGTCCCACGAAACGAGCGGGAGCACCACTGCCGGAAAGGCGGCGCGTTTCACGCGAGACATTGGCGCATTCAGCCATGGACAACTCGCGTAGATCGGGTTTCCGTTGACGATAGCTGCGGATCGGCCTTTCGAGCGGCCTTAGCGGTCCGGATAGGAGACGAGGAGCGCAACAGCGGGAGGTGCCGGCTGGATTGGATCGACTTGTACCGGGAGCTGAGCCACACGCTCGGACTCGGCCGTCTATCGGGTGCTGACCTCGATGTCCTCGGCGTGGCCGGGCTTTATGTCCTCGCTGTCATCTGGCTCGGGCGACTCTGGCTCACGAGGCACAACGCTCGTCGTAGGCACGAGCTTGCTCGCGGTCTGGCATTCATGGACGACGTCGTCGGGCTACTCCGCGTCGTCGTTCTCCTCGTGGTCGGTATCCTGCTCGCCCTCGCTCGAGCTGCGGGTCGCCCGCCTTACTACCGCTGGTAGAGCTCCGGCGTGGGCCTGCGATGAATGCGCACTGGCGCCCTTCGGGCCGGATGTGTTCAGGCGGCGCGGACCTTTCGGGCGTGGGCAATCTCCCTCGCCTCGACCGGGCGAACTTGCGTGGCCGCGAGCGTCACCACGTCGATGGTTTCGCCATCGAGCGCCAGGAACTCGATTGCGTAGGCTGCAGCGTCCGGGTAAACGTGAACGACGACTCCCAGGTCGCCGCGTTCCAGCCCTAGCTCCGGGAGGTCCTTGAGGAGCACAACGCGTTCATGCTCGGCGATCATTTCTGCTCCAGCTTCAG
Source organism: Longimicrobiales bacterium (assembly GCA_050732715.1). Taxonomy (GTDB): domain Bacteria; phylum Gemmatimonadota; class Gemmatimonadetes; order Longimicrobiales; family RSA9; genus JBOHRM01. The sequence goes on along the minus strand of JBOHRM010000379.1, from coordinate 3,713 downwards.
CGGGTAAGCGGTCACCAACCTGGGAGCAGTGCTCCCTTTGTTCACGATCCAGACCGTCCGCACTACGGGTCTCCGTCGGTCAGGGCAGTATAACGGACCCTCAACCACATACATGGTTCCGTAGGCGGTCGGCACTTCGCGAACTACGTGGTTGTCGGCAGCGTGACGAAGCAGGGCGGAGGCGAGAACCTGCCAATCTGCGAGTCGAAAACGGAAGCTGGCAAAGAACACTGCTTTGTGTCCACCTTCGGAATGCTCGGGGTTCAGCAAGTAGTCCACGATCTTCTCGCGATCGACACGAACGTTGTCCAGATGGGGAAGCTTCATCTGCCGCCAAGTCTCAAGGTTGAAGGCCGTCCTGAATGCTTCGTGCGACTACTCCTGGGCGTGCGTCCGATGATCGGTCCGAGAATATCGGGCCGAAGAATCTCGCGCTCAACGTGGGCGAATCGGACGAGCTGAGGAATCCTCGCGATTCTCCGGTGGCTGCGATGCCGCCCGCTTCGACGATGAGCTGGAGGAGCTGGGGGGCGACAGGCGTTTCGGTTCATAGAACCCGAATCCGTTCATCAGGCAGCGACGACATTCGTCCATGCACCGACGGCACCAGTAGGGCGGGTCCTCGCGGCCGATGGGCTTCGGTCTCGCGACATATTGCAGCGAGTCGGGCTACCGTCCTCTTGCGGGGCCTTATCGAAGATCGATATTATTGAATAACGATAAGGAACGACCGTGAGGTGGACCGATGCAAGCGTACCGTCCGGATCGGCTGGTGGGGGCCCTGAATACCCTCGTGTCCGTCGCGTACTTCGGGCTTTGGGTCGTGGCGGCCATCATACTCATCGCGATGCCTGCGGTGAAGGAGTTTGCGGGCGATGACCCAGACTGGACCTTGGGGATGGGAAAGCGGGTCGCCGTCCATTCAGAGGCGACAATGCTCACCAGTCGGGGCCCCGCGCGCGTGGACGTCCGCGTACATGGAGACCTCGAGCTGCCGATCGCCATGCTGCCGTGGTCGATCGTCGCGATGAGGTGGGCGCACGCGGCGGTCGGGTTCGCGCTGATGCTGATGTTCCTGCACCATCTGCGACGCATCTTCCAGCGAGTTCGGGATGGCGCGCCGTTCGACGCCGACAACGCGCGCAGGCTGAGGTGGCTCGGGCTGCTGCTGCTCACGCTCGCGTTGTTCAACGGAGTTGCAGAGCTTGTTTCGCTCCTCGCCGTGAGAAGGGTCTTGGTGAGCAGCAGCATCACTGCACCCACCGGCCTCGGCCCCGCCGGCGTGGTCTTCGGCGGGCTACACCTAGACCTACCCCTCGTCTTCGTCGCGCTAGTGCTCCTGGCGCTGGGGGAGGTCTTCCGACGGGGCGCCGAGTTAGAGGACGAGCAGTCGCTCGTCGTATAGCCATGGCGATTCAGGTAAGGCTCGACCGCTTGTTGGAGCAGCGTTGCATGACTCTCACACAGCTGAGTGAGCGCCTGGGCATGACGCTCGCCAATCTCTCGATTTTGAAGACCAACAAGGCCAAGGCGATCCGGTTCTCGACGTTGGAGTCCCTGTGTCGGGAGCTGGACTGTCAGCCGGGGGATTTGCTGGTGTACGATGGCCAGGACTGAGCGACATGACCGCAAACAAATGATTGTGGAAGACGACCTCGGTTACGTCGATCATCGGATTTGAAACCACGCCAGGCGTCCTCCACAGCCGCAGTGCGCGGCTCCTTCCCATCCTGCGAATCGCCGGCGGCGGGAGACGCTGAGTCCACACTTCCGGCACGTGGCGATCCACTTCGGGCCGTCGTGGGCGGCGGGGCTCTTGGCCCACGCTTTCCGCGATCCGCAGCGGCGGGCTTCGGCGCCGAGGCGCCGCGCCCACATCCTCCACGCTTGCCCGTGGCCGGCCTTCGGCCCCGCGAGCGCGTGCGCAGCTTCGTGGCGGAGCGTGTCGAGCACGTCCGCCCATTCACCATGCTCCAGGTGCCGCGCCGCGAGGTGGAGCTCGTGCCGGCGTAGCGGCAGCTTCCGAACACCGAACGCATGCGCGGGTTTGATCACGAGGCGCCACGCCACCGGGCCGGGCACTGCTGCCGCAAGCCGTCGAGTTCGCGGCGTAGCGCGGTCTCTCGCAGGGGATCCGTTCTGGATGGCGCGGCGTCAACCATGATCCACCTCCAACGGCAGTCGCGCCGGTGCGTTGAACGTGCATTTGTCCGGGTGCGCCAGCAGGCAGTCGCGGCATTCGTAGGTGTCGAACGTCTCGCTGAAATCTGAATAGTCCGGCTCGCCAAACTTCTCGGGCTCGCCGTCCTCGTTCCACGCGATCACCTCGTACGAGACGTACGTGCTGTTGATCTCGTAGATCCTGTTGCTGCCGCAGCGTGGGCAGCCGAACGATGCGCTCATGTTTCCTTGCTCCCCTCGAATCGGCGTGCAATTGTCTTCGCAACGTCGCGGGTCCAATTCGCCAAATAGGGGGACAGCAGGATCGATCCTTTGTGGGTCCACACCGTGACCGGGAGCCCGGCCCTGAGCGCGCGATCGACCATTTTCTTCGTTCCGCGGCTCGCTGCGATGTTGTCGTGGAACGCGAGAACCGCGTTGGGCTTGCCCTGCGCCAGCATCCTCGCGTTGCGCACTATACCGGCCCGGCGACCGAGGTTCGCCCAATCGGCCGGGTATGCCGCTTCGGGGACATCGTGGTCGTGTGCCCATTCGCCGGCGAACCGGTCGGCGCCCCGAGCGGCACCGTGAATCACGGCGCTCAAGCCAGGCTGGTCTTGAAGGAGTCCGAGCCTGGCGCGAACGGCTTCGCGATCCGTCCAGTTACGATCGCCGCAGACCAGCAGTCTCTGGGCGCCTCCTTCCTGCGTCGGTTCTTCACGATCTCCCGCGCCCTCTCGAGCTGGGACACGCGCCTCCCCCTCTTCTTCTCGCAAGCGCAGGTTAGCACAGCGAGAGCGCCGGATCGCTCCGGCGCCCCCCTCGACATCTCACGGTGGGCCCAATCGACCGTGTACCGCGACAGGTTCGCGAGCACGTTCTGCTTGAGCGCGAGGAGACCTCCGTCGAGCAGGCTGGCGGTCCGGTACGCGCCGCCACGGACCGGCCAGAGCTCGGCGTTGTGATCGATCGCTTCGACCACGGCGTTGTAGGCCTCCCAGGCGCTGTGATCGCCCGTGTGGCCCGCGCCCTCGTCCCACAGCCGGCGGACCTCCTGCCGTTTCCGCTCTGCGCGGCCGAGCACCAGCTCCGCAGTCCGCGCTTCGGGATTGAAGTTCGCTCGCCGCCTGGGGTCAGGTGCGACCTCGTCCAGCACGAGTCGCGTGAACGCCGGCTCAGGCAGCCGCGTGCCCTTGAGGCGGCGGTACTGCGTCGCGACGGCCTCGAAGCGCTCGACCAGCGCACCGAGTAGCGACTCGGCGGCCTCAACCATCTTCTTAGGCGCATCGCCGGTGTGGCTGACCTTGATCATGCGGTCTGTGCCGACGTCGCCGCGGCGCTCCGCGAAGCCGAGTGTGTTCGCGCAGACGACGCGGATCGGAGTCAGCGTCGCGCAGGCGGTGCGGCGTCCGCTGTGGTTGTTGGCGAACAGGCAGTACGGCACGACCTCGTCGGCAAACACCTCGCGCACGACGGGGCCGAATCGTTCGATGGCGAACCGGCCGAGCATCCAGATGTCGGCGCCCGAGCGGAGCACGCCGCCCGTTTCGAGC
>JBOHRM010000378.1:0-2241 GCA_050732715.1 Longimicrobiales bacterium | reverse complement strand
GATCACTCCCGCCGCGGACCCGAGATCACCGGAATGAAAGCCCCGCCCCGAGAGGATTGGAGTGCCCAGCACGTCGAAGTAATCCGCCTCGACCGCCGCTGAGCTCACCCGATGTCCACGGGTCGAGTCGTGCGGCGTGACCGCTCCCTGGTCCACCTCGATCTGGTTCCAGCCGTGGTACATGAGGGGCAGCACGGTGGCGACGGAGACGCCGGAGACGGCGGGTTCGGCGGTCAGCCGCCGTTCCAGCTCCTGCCAGGTCGCGCCGTAGCGCGCCCGCGGCCGGAACGCCCGGGAGCTATCGTTCGTCGCGTCGGGTTCCGCGTCGCGGTCCAGCTCGAGCCGCACCGATAGATACTCGTTCGCCCGGAATCCGAGATCGTAGGTCCGGAGCCGAGCTGCGTCCCGCCACACGTCGAAGGCGACTGCGGGGAACGCCACCGTGACCGCCACCTGGGTGACGATCACTGCGGTCCACAGTCCGCCGAAGTTCAGGCCGCCGCCCCCCGCGGTCGCCGCACGAAGCCGCGCCTGCAATCCACGGGTGAACTTGAGCCCAGGCACGACGCCCGCGATCATGGCACCGAGTAGGGTCAGCACTCCGGAGTACAGCATGGTGGTGGGCGAGAGACTGTCGCGGAACCAGAACGGAAGGTGCCCTCCTTCGAGGAACTCGGCCTCGACCATGCTGAATCCCCATCCAAACCCTGCGGCCGCGAGCCCGACGACCGCGGCGACACCGCCGAGCACGAGCGCCTCGGCGAGGAGCTGCGTAATGAGGCGGCCGCGGCTCGCGCCGAGGGCGGTCCGCACGATGATCTCACTCTCGCGCGTCGTCGCCCGCGCGAACATCAGCAAGGCGACGTTGGCGCAGATGAGGGCCAAGAACATCACCGCGAACAGCTGGAGCTCCAGGAGGTCCTGCCCTGACATGACGATTCGCCACGCCTCCGCGTAGGGCATGATCTGGGGACGCAGATGCTCGTACGTTTGGGGATCGTCGTCGGCCGCGCGCTGCCCCAAGGTCGTCAACTCCGCCTGCGCCTCGTCGAGCGTGGCGCCGGGAGCGAGGCGGCCGAAGACCCGGATTCTGGGTCCCTCATACCGCTCGTCGCCCGAGACGTTCAGCACGAACGGAGCCCAGAGGCTGTGTGCGACCGGGAAGGCGAAGCCCTCGGGCATGACGCCTACGACCGTGGTTGGGGCAGCGCCTAATCGGACGGTCCGCCCGACCACGCTGAAATCGCCTGCGAAGCGCGCCTGCCACACGTCGTGCCCAATGACAACGACGGCTGGCGCCCCCGCCTGCTCGTCCGCCTCGACGAGGGATCGGCCCAGCAGCGCGGGGACCCGGGCGATCCGGAACGCCGACGCGCTGATCTCAGCCACCTCGACCGGCTCGCCCTGACCCTCCCCAGTGATCAGATTGCGTTCGAGCGTCCGGTAGGCGCCGAGATCTTCGACAGACTCGAGCTCCTCCCGCCATGTGACGAAGTCGTGCAACGCGCGCGCTTCCGCGCGGCTCGGTGTGTTGTCCCAGGGCCGGAGAGCGTCCAAGTTCCGGACACCGACGATGCGATCGCCCTCGTCCAGCGGAAGCGTCGGGTTCACCACCTGAGTCAAGAACTCGAAGGCAACGGCGCCGACCAAAATCGCGAACGCGAACGCGAAGCCGCCGACCAGTGTCAGTCCCGGGTACCTGACCAGCATCCGGAACCCCAACTTGAAGTCCAACCAGGAGACCCGGAACTCGTCGAAGCGCCACCGCCAGCGGAACGTGACCCGGACGTCCCGAACCAGGTCCTCCCGCGGCCGCACACCGCGCGCGTCCCGGCGGAGCCATGGGCACTGGCGGAGCAGATCCCAGGTGGCGGCGAGGTAGAGTCGGAGGAGGGCGAGCCTGCTCGGAGACCGCCCCAACTCGTCCTTCATCCGCTCAAGGAGCGTCCCTAGCTCGTCGCCATGGCGGTCCCGGAAGGAAGCCGGAAGGAGGCCCAGCAGAAACGCGAAATAGCGGTCCGGCTTCTTCATCGTGCGCTCTCCGTCTTCAGGACCGCGTGCGCCATCCTCGCCGCCGCCTCGAGCGCCTCCGCCTCCGCCGCCAGCGCTTCGCGTCCCGCGGAGGTGATCACGTAGTAGCGGCGCTTCTCATTGTGCTGTTCGGGCTCGGAGCTCGCGGTCTCCTCGATGAGCTCCCCGCCAGCCAGCTCATCCAGGCTGCGATAGAGCGTGACCGGGTAG
>JBOHRM010000377.1:0-1617 GCA_050732715.1 Longimicrobiales bacterium | reverse complement strand
GTTCCAGTTCCACCGCGCGCTGGCGAAGACCGCCGGCTGCACCACGCCCCTGCACCGATGCTCGATATACGCGAGCAAGGAAGCGGGTCAGAGACTGAACGCGATGCTGGAGATGGGCGCCTCGCGTCCGTGGCCCGAAGCGCTGGAGGCGCTCACCGGCCAGCGCGAGATGGACGCCAGCGCGATGGCCGACTACTTCGCGCCGCTGAAGAAGTGGCTGGATGAGCAGAACAAGGGGAGGGTGGAGGGGTGGTAGCGCTTCGGTGCGGGACGCCTCCCTCGTGATCGGTCACGGTAGCCACTCCGCCTGGAGTACGCGCGACATGGACTCGCCATCGAGACGATCGCCCACCACGCCTTGGCAGACGCTACCCTCGTGCTTACGCTCACACGGTTCGAAAATGGCAAGCCGATTCGCGCCGTCATCTCGCTGACGCTGAACGGCGACACTCTGAACATGGCCCAGATGCTCGAGCTCAGCGAGACAATCAACCGAGGATCGGGAAAGAAGCAAGCGGTGCGACCCCGAGTCTGAACACCTCACAGGTCCGCTGGCATTGCGATCGACGCGACGCCAACGAATTTGTCGGCCCCGCCATAGTAGAGAAGCCAGCGTCCCGGTTCGACCACGAGCCCTTCCATGAACACGACGTTCGGCACCTGTCCCGCCTTTTCCCACTGCGTGACGGGCTCGAACAGCGGTCGGTCGCTGCGCGCGAGCACGCGCATCGGATTGGTGCGATCGAACAGCGCCCATCCCGTTCGGTAGACCAGCTGATCGTCCGCACCGTTGTAGACGAGCAGAATGCCGTCCTTCGTGAGGACAGGCGGCGGGCCCGGTTCGACCACGCGCGAATCGAAGAATCCCGGCCGACGGCGAAGCACGGGATGATCGAGCTCCTCGGACCACGTGAGCAAATCGGTGGACGAGGCAATGCCCATCTGATCACGTTTGTCCTTCGCGTCGGCCATGTAGTACATCCAGTACTTGCCGCCGATCCGGTGCGGGAGAATCGCACCGGCCTTCGTCCAGTTCACGTTCCAGCGTCCCTGGTACGCCGGCAGAATGACACCTTTCCGTTCCCACCGTCGCAGGTCGCGAGAGGTGGCAAGCGCGAGTTGGGCGTCCTTGCCGTTGTAGGCGGTGTAGGTCAGGTAGTAGGTGCCGTCGATCAGCACGACGCGCGGATCCTCGACGCCGCCGCCCCGCTCGTACTCGGCTTCGGGCGACAGCACCGGCGCGGGATCGCGCGTAAAGCTCACGCCGTCTGTGCTCGTCGCGTAGCCGAGGCGCGAGATGCCCTCCGAATCCTGCGCCCGGTAAAGCATGACAAACCGGTCGCCGTGTTTGACAACAGCGGGGTTGAACACCCCGCGGGTCTCGAAGCCTGTGCCTTGCGGCGAGAGAATGGGCTGGCTGCCATTGAGCCGGGTCCACGTACCGAACGGCGGCGCATAGACGGTCTGCAGCGCTGCGAGGGTGCCGAACCGGACGGCCGGCATCGCCACGGCCGTCAGCATCGCACCGATAACGATGGCGGGCTTCAAGGTCCGTCGCATGCCCGTGATCATGGGGCTCACTCCTCCGTGCCGCAGGACCTACTTGATCCGTCCACC
>JBOHRM010000376.1:0-4139 GCA_050732715.1 Longimicrobiales bacterium | reverse complement strand
ACTCTATGTCGAGGGACGCCTGGAGTACGGCTCGTTCGAGGGGAACGACGGCGTGACCATCCCCACCGCCGAGATCGTCGCACGCGAGGTGCTGATTGTCGGCGACCTTCAGCCCAACACGAACGCCGTTGCGTAGGAGGTCGCAGATGGCTACGCAAAATGGCGGCGTGCCCAGCGACCGCTGGCGTGCGCTGTTGGGTCGGGAGGTCGCGCTCGTGCGCGACCGGTACGGCTACCGTGTAAACGGGCACTTCGTGCGTCGGGTCACGACGTTGCTCGACGGGATTCCCAAACCCGCTCTCACCGGCTGGGCGGCCAAGGCCGTAGCGCACTTCGCGGTACAGCACAAGGACAGCTGGGTCAACCTCCCGAAAACCGACGCGATCAAGCTGCTCAAGGGCGCGCCCTGGTCGCAGCGAGACGACGCCGCGGACCGCGGCAGCGCGATCCACGCGGCCGTCGAAGCATACCTCCAGGACCGGCCGCTGCCGGACGGGTTCACCGAGGACGAGTTCGACTGCGCGGTCGCGGTCGAAGCGTTCCTCCGCCAGCACATCGCGAAGGTGCTCGCGGTCGAGCTGACGGTGTTCTCGCCGAGGTTCCAGTACGCCGGCACGCTCGATCTGTGGGCGCTTGGGACCGATGGCTGCACCGGCCTGCTCGACTGGAAGAGCTCCGGAAGCGTCTACGGCGAGCATGCGGTTCAGCTCGCCGCCTACGCGAACGCCGAATACGCGATCGCGAACAAGCGGCCGGTCGGCCAGGCCGGGAAAGAGGCGTGGATCGGCACGCTCATCGAGTGGGGGCCAGAGAAGGCCGAGCGGCTCGGCATCGTCCACGTCCGCCCGGACGGTGCGACGCTCCACCCCGTGAACTACACGCAGCGGCTCTGGCATGTGTTCCGGGCCGCGGCGTTCACGCGCCTGTGGCTATGCCGACTTCGAAACTATGCTGAGTTCCGTGCGGTGGGCCGCGCGCGTGCACGCAGTTTCTGGGGAGTATGACTTCGCATAGTCAGAGGGCCTCGAGGAAGGCGAGAAGACGGTCGCGGGCCTTGAATCGTACGGGTTTGAGGAGGCTGGGAGCTCCCGCTGTTCGTTCTCGCGGAGCGAACGCTCGACGCGCGTAGTCATGGTTGGGATGCCAGGCCCAAACATTTCTGTTGTCCGCAGACGAACGACCTGCTTGAGTCGCCCTGATCTGAGCGCGCCGATCAGCCGCCGTCGCCACGCGAAACCACCGGGCTCCGGATACCGTAGATCGGAATCACACGCACCAATACCAGGGAGTTGGGGCTCATGGAATGGCTCGACCGGGATACTCGCCTCGCGTTCCGCGCGCTTCGTCAGCGGCCGCTCTTCGCCGCCGTTGCGGTGTTCTCGATCGCGATCGGCATCGGCGTGACCACGACGCTGTTCAGCGCCGTGAACGCGCTGCTGCTGCGGCCGCCGTCGGGCATCGATGATCCCGCGCGCGTGATCGAGATCGGCCGGACCATGGACGGACGGGGGATGGACACGTTCTCCTACCCCGAGCTCCTCGACATGAGAGAGCGCGCCACGCCGGTCGAGCGGATCGCCGGGTGGCGGATGTCGCCGTATAGCCTCAGCCAGGGTGGCGCGGGCGAGCGCGTGTTGGGTATGCGCGTCTCGCACAACTATTTCGACGTGATGGGCGTGCGCCCTGCGCGCGGGCGGTTCTTCCTCGAGGAAGAGGACCGCACGCCCGGCACGCATCCCGTCGCCGTCATCAGCCATCGGTTCTGGCAGGACCGGTTGAACGGTGCCCCGAACGTCATCGGTAGCACGGTGGAGCTGGACCGGCGCACGCACACCGTGATCGGCGTCGCGCCGCGCGAGTTCGGTGGCCACATCGTCGCCATCAGGCCGGACGTCTACGTGCCGCTGCTGTTGACCGCGTCCGAGAGCATCGAGGACCGGTCCGGCGTCTGGCTCACCGCGGTCGGCCGCCTCGGCCCCGGCGCCACGCTCGAGCAGGCGAACGCCGCGCTCACGGCGACGTTCATCGCGCTGCGCGACATCGATCCGGAGCGGTACGAACGGAGGAGCGCGCGTGCCATCCCGATCGGCCCGCTGCCCGGCGCCGGACGCGGAGCCGTCGCCGCGTTCCTCGCGCTGATCATGGCCGTGGCCGGCGTGATCCTGGTGATCAGGTGCGCGAACGTGGCCGGCATGCTGCTGGCCCGTGCCGCCGCGCGCGAGCGGGAGATCGCGATCCGGCTCGCGATCGGATCGGGTCGCGGCCGTCTCGTCCGCCAGCTCGTGGTCGAGAGTCTCGTGCTCTTTCTGATCGGCGGCGCCGGCGGTGTGCTCCTGGCGACGTGGGGCACGAGCCTCCTGTCGAGCATCCGTCTGCCCGTTCCGGTCCCGATCGAGCTCGATTTCCGGATGGATCCGCTCGTGCTGGGGTTCGGCCTCGCGCTGGCGCTGGGCACCGGCATCGTCTTCGGCCTCGCGCCTGCCTTGCAATCCACGAAGCCGGCGCTCATCTCGGCGCTGAAGAACGACCGACGGCACGCGGGAAGCAGCGGCCGCATGCGACGTGCGTTCGTAATGGCGCAGATCGGGCTTTCGCTGCTCCTGCTGCTGTCCGCCAGCCTGTTCCTGCGCTCGCTCCAGCGCGCCGCCGCGATCGATACCGGCTTCGATCCCGTGGATGTCCGCATGGTCTCGCTTGAGCTGGCGATGGATGGCTACGGCGAGGACCGCGGCCGCGCGTTCACGCGCACGCTGCTCGATCGCGTGCGCGAGCTGCCGGGTGTGACCGCGGCGAGCGTTGCCGCCGACCTGCCGATGGACTTCAGCTCGCAGGGCACGGTCGCGTTTCCCGAGGACTTCGAATCCACGCAGCCGGACGGAGGGCTGTTCGTCGACATTAACGTCGTGAGCGAAGGGTACTTCGAGACGCTCCGCATCGCCGTGCGCGAGGGCCGCGCGTTCAATGCGACGGATCGCGACGGCAGCCAGCCGGTCGCGATCATCGGCCGCACCTTTGCGGAGCGCGTGTGGCCAGGCGAGGGTGCGGTGGGGAAGACGTTGCGCGTCGGCTCCGATGATGCGCCCGTCCTCACCATCGTGGGCGTCGTCAATGACGTGAAGAACCAGGGCATCACGGATACGCCCGCGCCGTTCGTCTATTTGCCGGTCGCTCAGAACTACCGGCCCAGCACCACGCTGCTCGTGCAGAGCGCCGGCGCCGGTACGGCCATCGCGGCCGCGGTCCGCCGGACGATCCAGGACATCGACCCCGGCCTGTCGCTCACACCGATGCAGTCGGTCGCGGACTACACGGGTTTGGGTCTGCTGCCGCAGCGGATCGCGGCGAGCATGACCACGGCGCTCGGCGCCCTCGCGCTGCTGCTCTGCGCGCTCGGCGTGTACGGCGTCGTCGCGTACATGGTGACCCAGCAGACGCGCGAGATCGGCATCCGCATGGCGCTCGGCGCCGCCCGCCGCGACGTGCTCGTGCTCGTGCTGCGCCGCGGCCTGCGCCTCGCCCTGCCGGGCCTCGCGTTCGGCATCGCTGCCGGCCTCGCACTCGCGCGCCTGATCCGCGCGTTCACCTTGAACGTCCCGCTGGGGGACCCGGCTACTTTTCTCGGTGTGCCGCTGGTCCTGCTCGCCGTCGTGACGTTCGCAACGCTGCTGCCCGCGCGCAGCGCAGCCGCCGTCGATCCGAACGTCGCCCTGCGCAACGAGAATTAGAGCACCTGCCGCCGCGTAGATGTCGATTCGGTGGACCGCGTGCGTGCGCGCGGTTTCGTGGGGCACGACTCCGCATAGTCAGAGAGCCTCGAGGAAGGCGAGGAGACGGTCGCGAGCCTTGAAGCGCACGGGTTTGAGGCTGGGAGCATCGACTCGCCTCAGGGCGGCTTCCTTCATCGCCAAATCGGCTTCGATGTACATGTGGGTGGTAGCAGGATCCTCGTGACCCAGCCAGAGAGCGATCACGGTGATGTCGACTCCGGACTGGAGGAGGTGCATCGCACAGGTGTGCCGGCTATGTAGCTGACCACATAGCCGGCACTATGTGGCCTCCCGGATTATGTAGGGTCCTTCGCTTCGAGGCCTAGTATTCCCTCTGCACAGCGCATGGCTGGACGCGACATAGTTTGGCTC
>JBOHRM010000375.1:0-2299 GCA_050732715.1 Longimicrobiales bacterium | reverse complement strand
GCTACTACATGCTGTCGTCGATCGAATGGTCGCCGGACTCGAGGAAGCTCGTGGCGTACCGGCGGACGCCGGGCTACGCGCGGACGGTCTACTTCATCCGGACATCGCCGGAGGACCAGGTCCAGCCAAAGCTGGAGACCACGCAATCACTGAACGACAATCCTACGAGCGGCTGGGGCGCGCACTACAGGAAGCCGGGCGACGTGGTGGACCACGACCGGCCGGCGCTGTTCGACGTCGCGTCGCGCACACAGATCGTGATCGACGACCGCCTGTTCCCGAACCCGTACGAGATCGGCGGCGCGAGCTGGTGGGAGGATGGCCGCGGCTTCACGTTCGAGTACAACGAGCGCGGCCACACCGAGTACCGCGTGATCGAGGTGGACGCGACCACGGGCGAGGCGCGCGCGCTGATCGACGAGAACCCGTCGACGTTCTTCAACTACAGCGGCACGCGCTGGCGCGAGGATGTGAACGACGGCCACGAGATCCTGTGGCGGTCCGAACGCGACGGCTGGAAACACATCTGGCTCTATGACGGCATCACCGGCCAGGTCAAGGACCAGATCACGAAGGGCGAATGGATCGTGCGCGGCGTGGACAGCGTCGACGTCGCCAACCGGCAGGTCTGGTTCCGCGCGAGCGGCATGGTTCCGGGCAAGGACCCGTACTTCATCCACTACTACCGCATCAATTTCGATGGCACCGGGCTGACCACGTTCACGGAGGGCGACGGCACACACGAGGTCGTGTGGTCGCCGGACCGGCAGTACTACGTGGACACGTGGTCGCGCGTGGACCAGCCGCCCGTCATGGAGTTACGGCGGACGAGCGATCAGAGTCTGGTCATCGAGGTGGAGCGCGCGGACGTGAGTCGGCTCGAAGCGGAGGGCTGGCAACGGCCGGAGCCGTTCGTCGGGAAGGGTCGCGACGGAACGACCGATATCTGGGGCGTCATCGTCCGGCCGAGCAATTTCGACCCGAACCGGAAGTATCCGGTCATCGAGAACATCTACGCGGGCCCGCAGGGTTCATTCGCGCCGAAATCGTTCGGCCTGCAATCCGGCATGCAGTCGCTCGCAGAATTGGGCTTCATCGTCGTTCAGCTCGACGGCATGGGCACGAACAACCGCTCGAAGGCGTTCCATGACGTCGCCTGGAAGAACCTCGCCGACGCCGGCTTCCCGGATCGCATCCTCTGGCACCAGGCCGTCGCCGCGAAGTACCCGTATTATGACATCACGCGCGTCGGCATCTACGGCACGTCCGCCGGCGGCCAGAACGCCGCCGGTGCTGTACTCTTCCACCCGGAGTTCTACGACGTCGCCGTGTCGGCCTCCGGCTCCCACGACAACCGGATGGACAAGATCTGGTGGAACGAGCTGTGGATGAGCTGGCCGCTCGGACCGCACTACGAGGCGTCGTCCAATGTCGTCAACGCGCACCGGTTGAAGGGCCGGCTGATGCTGGTGGTAGGCGAGCTCGACAGCAACGTCGACCCGGCTTCGACGTTCCAGGTCGTTGATGCGCTCATCGACGCCGACAAGGACTTCGAGCTGCTCTACCTGCCCGGCGCCGGGCACACCAACGGCGGCCGCTACGGCACGCGCAAGCGCAACGACTACTTCGTCAGGCACCTGCTCGGCGTCGAGCCGCCCGCCTGGAACGCGCTCACCACCGAGGCGACCGACGGCCTGGACGGCGGGAGCGACGACTGGCTGCAATTGCCGGACAGCGAGCTGTATCCGAGAGGATACTAAGGATCGTTCGGACGGAGGCCGAATCGTTGATGCCACCGGCGCCGCTGTACGCAGCGCGGTACCGGTTGGCGGAACGCTTGCGCGCGGAGGGCGCTGCGTGAGCGATGAATGAGCAGTGCCGCTCTAAGCTGCTTGGGGAAACCCCTCGGCCTCCATCACGCGCTTGGCCTGCTGGAAATGCCGTTTCTCATGCACGACAAGAATCGTAAGACCGTCGTCCAAGCTGTAGGTCACCCACCGCAGCAGCGGCGAAGTCACAATCGTTCTTCCCCGGTCGACGCTGTTTGGGATCTGTCGCAGATGCTCGATCAATTCGGCTTGGTGTTGAGCAAACCGGTCCAGGATTCCGTCATCGATCTCGCTCGCCGACGGTTCGGCTTTCGGACTCGTCCTCATCTTCTTCGGATACTCAGGGCTCAACGTCTTGATCAGGAGCTTACCAAGTAATCCGCTAAGAGGTGAATATCGTTCCCAAAAGGTCGGTCTTGCCGGACCACTCCTGATCGATGCCAGCAAGGGAAAGTACAGACTGTTGATCG
>JBOHRM010000374.1:0-2963 GCA_050732715.1 Longimicrobiales bacterium | reverse complement strand
TCAGCGTCGTGTACATGACGTAGAGCCACGGCTCGCGAGGGAAGTCGGGGTGAAGCGCCAGGCCCATCAGACCCGCCTCGCCCCATGAATGGACTCGCTCGAGGGATTCCAGGGAACCGGGTCGAGTCGGCCGTCCGCTCCGATCACGCGAATCCGTCCAACTTTCTCCGTGAGGAAGAGGCGGCCATCACGCGCGAACTCGAGAGACCAGACCACGTCCAGAGTCGTCGCCACGACCTCGACCCGAACGCCGGGCTATGGGGGCGGGAAGACCATGCGTGACCGTGGTGGCGGGCGCATGTCGTCACCGATGTAGTACGACGTGTGCGGGGGTTGGTTGTAGGCGACGTTCTGCCACGCGATCCCCAGACGGTACACCGGGTCGTGCATGAGCGTGACGAACCGGTGATCGGTGGAGACGGTGGTCGTGTAGATGCGCAGCTCGTTGCCATCCGTCGAGCGCCAGATCACCTCTTCGCGCCAGTCGCCGATGAGGTCGGCGCTGACCACGGGCGTCGCCTTGCTGCCGTTGTTCGAGGCGACGCCGGCGGGCGACAGCAGCGTGTCCAGCGCCTGGGTGCGCCAGTTCCATTTGTAGATCGTCGTACGGTCGAGCAGCTCGCGCAGCAGGTCGCCGTCCCACCACACGGCGAAGTTGACGGAACGCGGCGCGGCCGGCGCGATCGGCTCGCCTCTCGCGTTCCACATCCCGGTGAGGTTCGCGCCGGCCACCCAGCTCTCCGCGCCGCGGTGACGCGGGTCGACGTTGAACGCGTTGCCGCGGCCCGGCCCCTCGCCGTCCGCGCCGGCCCGTACGGATGCCTTCTTCCACAGGACTTCGCCGGTGCGCGCGTCGCGGAAGTTGGCGCCCGCGTCGTCGAATCGCTCCTGGATGTTGAACACCTCGAGGCCGGGCCGGTCCGGATCCAGATCCGAGACGTGGAGCGCGTCGCCATGGCCGAGCCCGGTCGAGTACAGGCCGGTGCCGTCATCGTCGATCACCGCGGCGCCGAAGATGATCTCGTCGCGGCCATCGCCATCCACATCGGCAACGCTGAGGTTGTGGTTGCCCTGGCCGCGATACGTTTCATTGCCGGGCGTGCCATCGTCGCTGTCGAACGTCCAGAGTCTCGTCAACTCGCCATCGCGCCAGTTCCACGCCGTGAGCACGGCGCGCGTGTAATAACCGCGCGTCATGACCAGGCTCGGCCGCTCGCCGTCCAGGTACGCAACGGCGGCGAGGAAGCGGTCCACGCGATTGCCGTAGCCGTCGCCCCAGATCTCCTCGAACGCCTCCGACGTCGGGCGTAGCGACGTCGGATGCCGCGGCGGGACGAAGTCGGTCGTTGCGAGAGCGGCGCCGGTCAGGCCGTCGAAGACCGTGAGGTACTCGGGACCGGCAAGGATGTAGCCATCGTCGTTTCGCCAATCGGCATCGGGGTCGCCGATCGGCTTTCCCGTACCGTCCACGGTCCCGTCGGCGGTCTTGCATGCGACCTCGGCGCGTCCATCTCCGTCGAGGTCATAGACCATGAGCTGCGTGTAGTGCGCGCCCTCGCGGATGTTGCGGCCGAGGTCGATGCGCCAGAGCAGCGTGCCGTCCGAGCGGTATGCCTCCAGGATCGGCGGGTCCGTGAGTCCACGTTGCGAGTTGTCCCGCCCGCGACCCGACTGATGAAGAACGATCTCGTAGTCGCCATCGCCGTCAAGGTCGCCGACTGATCCGTCGTTCGGCGTGTAGCCGTCCGGCGTCTGGAGCGGAACCGTGAGGTAGGGCCGGGACGGATCGAGCGCGAACGGCGCGCTCGCCGCGCGTTCCCGTCCGTTCACGACCGGGCGAACCGAGTAGCGGACTGGCCCGGCGCCCGCCGTTTCGGCCGCGTCGCGGTAGTGCGTAGGCCCCGCCAGAGGCGCCGAATTCAGCCGAACGGGCGGACCGCCGCCTGCGCTGCGATACACATTGAAGGCGACGTCTTCGGGATCGTCCGCCAGCAGCCGCCAGCTCACGAACACCTCGCCCTCCTCCGCGGGCACGGCGACGACGCCTCGATTCAGCCGCTCCAACCGACGCTGCGCGTGACCGTCATGAGCGGCTGCCAGGAGCAGCATCGCCACGCAGACCGGCGCGAGTGAACGGCGTACCTGGAGCATGATGATGCCTTCCTTGGCCTCGAAGGATGCGTTCCCGGGAATGAGCACGATACCGATCCGCAGCGCAATGGTCGGTGTGGACAGCGTGCCGAGATCTTCGATGCCAGCCGCCGTTCACGCCGCGCGGTTGCATCGCCGTCCACTCTTGCCAGGCTAGACACGAATGTAGTCGTGTCAGGCGTGATGCATCCATCGAGCGTTCACGCGCGCGTACTGTCGCTTGTGTACGAGACACGGATTCAGCCCGTGATCGACCTTCGTATCTTCGCGGAGTATGACGAGGTCCTTGCCCGACCTCGGTTAAAGATCCCGGCCGACAGGTCGTCAGATTTCCTTCTGCGGTTCGGGGATATCGCGCAGCGTGTGATTGTGACGAAGGAAGCCGTATCGCGTTTCGATCGGGTCGCTTTGAGAGACCCCACTGATCGCCCATTCGTGGAAGTGGCCGTCAGCGCGGCTGCCCACGCGATCGTGTCCGGCAATATCAACCACTTCCCTGAGGCCGCCCTCGCGCCCGTCCAGGTTCTGACGCCTCGCCAGCTGCTCGACGAGCTGGGCGAGCCCTGACGGTAGGGATGTGTTTCCGTTGGGAGGAAGGCGATGCCGGCGCTAGCGTCTGAGTGACTACGGTCAGGTCGTGCGTGGTGTTGAACCGTACATTGTTGGCCGTGCCCCGGTGGTGGCGCAACCCACCCGATGGCCAAGCCTCTGGTCACCGCATAGCCCACCACCAGGCCGGGCACGCCGTGGCGTCCGGGCCAGTGACGGACAGGAGGTCGATAGCGCCCCGGATCCCGGGGAAGTGCCGGCGC
>JBOHRM010000373.1:0-5136 GCA_050732715.1 Longimicrobiales bacterium | reverse complement strand
GCGTCCGTGTCCTCGAGCGTCCGGCCGCAGTCGCAATCGGTGTGCGCGAGCACGCGGTTGAGCCACCCGTCGCGCGTCGACTTCACGCCCGGCGTCGCGGTCTCCATGAAGTCCTGAGCGTCGAAGTGCGAGCGCGTGGGGTGTGGCGAGCCGACGGCGTGCACGATCGCGAGCTCGGTGCGGGCGAACAGCTCGTGCAGCGGGCGCAGTGACGGGTGGAGGCCGAAGAACCCGTCGAGATCGATCGCGCCGTTCTTGCGGCCGGGCGCGGGGACCGCAATGCCGCGCCGCCGCGCGTAGTACGCCTTCTCGCCGAACGGCACGACCATGTTGAGCCCGTCGACGGCGCCGCGCTGGAAGATGCAGATCAGCGTCTTGCGGCCCGCGGCGTTGGCGGATTCAGCGAGCGGATGATTACCCCCCGGTTCACCGGCGGTGCGCAGGAGCACGGAACGCGTCAAGAACTCGGGCGGCAGGCCGAGCGCGAGCAGCGCGAGGCTGCCTTGGCGCAGGAACAAGCGGCGGGGTATCGATCTCATGGTGCACCTCGATCATCGCATCTGGAACTCGGGTGAGCCGATGGCCAGGCCGACGGCTCGCGCGAGCTGGGCGCCGGGCCCGTCTCCGGTCCGGCCCACGAGATCCTCGCGGATCGCGTCCTCTAGCTCACGCGCGGGCACTCCCGGCAGCAGGGCGTCGAGCAAAGTACCGAGCCGTTCCGGCTGCAACGCATCACGCCCGCGCTCCACGCCGGCGAGCGCGAATCCATCGACGCGCATTCCGCGGATCCCGCCACCCGCGACCTTCAGCCCGAAGCTCATGCGGTTCAGCATCGCGCCTGCGTTCACCCAGTCCTCCGAGGACGCCGGATAACCGGTCGGCGCAGGCTCGCTGTACGGGACGTTGCCCATGTCGCGCAGCGTCGAGATGAGCGCGCGCGGCGCTGCGATCTCGGCGCGCGTGACGCGTAGCGCGCTGGTCACCAGCTCGTACGGTGTCTTGACCTTCATCCCCACGTTGCGTGAGTCGTAGAATCGCTCGGACGTGAACAGTGCGCGCGTCACCTGCCGCAGGTCGCCGTCGGTTTCGAGGAAGACGTCGGCCAGCTCCTCGACGAACTCCGGGTCCGGTTCGTCGTTCACGAAGCGCTCGACGAGCTTCGTTGCGATGTGCTGCGCCGTGGACGGGTGACGCGCGAGCATGCGGATCACCTCGACGCCGTCTTCGATGCCGCGGCCCGCGGGCAGCGTCTCGCCGAGCACGACCTTCTCACCCGGATCGTGCGTGGCGGGCCGAAACACGAAGGCGACGTTTTCGGGCGCGGCATCTGTGCTCGAGGTGGTCTGTGGTGCGGCCATCATCTGCATCTCGCGCAGGTTCGGCCGGCTGAACGTCCAGCCGGTCAGCGCGCGCGCGAGCTCGACGACATCGCGCTGTGTGTAGCCGCCATCCACGCCGAGCGTGTGCAGCTCGAGCAGCTCGCGCGCGTAGTTCTCGTTGAGGCCGCGTTGCCGCCTTCGTGGACGCTTGCCCGCCGGGCGCATCGAGTCAGGCACGACACTCGTCGCGTTATCGAGGTAGTCCAGCATCGCCGGATGCTGTGCGGTCGCGAGCAGCATCTTCTCGAACTTCCCGAACACGTAGGGCCGGATCGCGCTCCGTTCGTAGTCCGCCAGGAAATATCGGGTGCTGCCTTTGGCAAAGAAGACGTTGAAGTGGTTGAACCAGAATTCGGTCATGACCTCTTCGAGCTGGCGCTCGCTGTGCACCGCGCGCATCAGCCGGGCGCCGATCAGGTCGGGGAGGATCCGAACCCGTCCGCGCCGCCGCTCGCGCTCCGCCGCCCGCTGTGCCTCGGGCGGCGTCGTCGCGGCGGCCATCGAGTCCGCGCGGGCCCGCGCGGCGCGAGGCAGCGGCGCATACTCGAGCAACAGCGCGTCCATCGACATGCTCACCGTGGGGAAGGCCTCGAGCCGTTCGGCCACGGCGTCATCCTGGATGCGTGCGGGGTGCAGCTGCCGGTCGAGCCATGCGTCCCGGCCGCCCATGGCGAGAATGGCGGCGAGGTCTTCGGCGCGCACACCGTACGTGGCGCGGCGAAGCAAGTGGAGCGCGGCCGTGCTATCCTGATTGGAGACGGGTTCCGGGTTCCGAGTTCCGAGTTCCGAGTTGCCCCGCCACCCCGGTCTGGGCGTTTCAGCGATGGCTGGCCCGCCTGCGGACGCGCGCGGCGTGAGCAACGAAGAGGTGGGAAGGTGCGTCGGTCCCGCGTGCGGCGCAGCGCCCATCACCGCGACCGAGGCAGCTAGGCCAACGGCGCGGCCGATCGTAGTGCGATGTCTACTCATCGCCGAACCTCGGTTCGTGTCTACCTATTCGACGACCTGAGCTCCTCTTACGTTCAATCTCTCGAAAGGTTCGTATCTCCGTGCCGCGGCGCGCTCAATCACCAATACGCTGCAACCGCGTGTAGCAGGGCAATTCGCAACCCGCAACCCGAACCCGAACCCCGAAACCCGTAACTCGCAACTAGGAACCCGGAACCCGGAACCCGGAACCCTACTCGACCGTCAGCCCGACCACCTTACCATCCAGCTCCCACGCCGGATCGATCGCGATGCCGAGGTGCGCGAGCGCGGTGACGGCAACGTCGACGATCTCGGGTGTCGCGTCCGGCGCGCCGCGCAGCGCGGACGGCCCCGCTCGCGATGTAGAAGATCGTGCGTTCCTCGGCGGAGTCGCCGCCGTGGCCGCCGTCCTCACGCCGGCCGTGGTCCGTGCTCACGAGGATCAGCCAGTCCTCCTGCGCGTAGGTCGGCCGCGCGCGGATCGCGTCGATCAGCATGCCGACGTGACGGTCGGCGAGCGCGATCGCGGCACGGTACTCGTCGCCGATCGCCCCCGTCTCGTGGCTGGTCTCATCCGGATTGCCGAGGTACGCGAACGCCGCGTCGGGATTCGCATCGCGCAGCTGCCGCGTGGCCGCATCGACCACCGCGCTGTCGCCGCCCGGCCACGTCAGCGCGTAGCCGTCGAACACGTGCTTGACGTCGATCGCGTCACTGATGAGCGGCCCGCCGAGCGTGTCGGCGCCGAGCTGGAGCCAGTCGATCGCCGCGTAGGTCTCGAGCTCGGGACGGACCTGCTCGATGCGCGTGAGGAAGTCCGGGTACTGGTCGTAGCGCTTGCCCTCGAACTCGTTGTCGACCACGCCGTGCTTCTCGGGCCACACGCCGATCAGCATGCTCGACCACCCGGGCCCGCTCACCGTGGGCGGTCGCGTCTGGGCGCGGTCGCTGAACGCGCCGCCCGCCGCGAGCGCGTCGAGGTTCGGCGTCGGCACCTCCGCCAGCACGTCCGGCCGGACGCCGTCGATCCCGATGACGAGCACCTTCTTCGTCGCGGCGCCGCCTTCGAGCGCGGCGGCCTCGGGCGGCGCATCATCGGCGACGCCGCACGCCGTGAGCACGACGATCGTGAGTCCGGTACCGACGCGCAGCGCGCTCTTCATGTCGAATCCTTTCATTCTCGCGCCGCCAACTCGGCGCGTTCCCACTCAGTTCTCGATGGCGCTGTTGCGCCACCAGCGATCCCTGAAACGGGGCGGCGGCGGGGAACCCGCAACCCGCCAACTCGGACCCCGTTTCCGCTCAGAAATCCACGCCGACGCCGAGCGTCAACCAGCGCGGCGATCCGGGAAAGTACGTGCCGCCGCCGGGCCGGCGCGACGCACCGGGCCCGATCCCGCTCGATGACGCGAGATACGATTCGTCCGCGAGGTTCGTGCACGTCGCCTCGAACGTAAACCGGCGCCACTGGTAGCGCGCGCTCGCGCCGACCAACACGTAGCCGTCCAACTCCTCCTGTGCGGACGGATCACTTTCCGGACCGGCCAGTGAGACGGCGCGGCTGCCGATGTACTTGCCGTTCAGCGCGACGCGAAGCGCGCCTTGCCGCCAGCTCAGCTCGCCGAAGCTCTGGAGCTCGGGCGTGAACCGTAGCGCCGTCGCGGGCGTGGATTGCATGTCGACGTTGACGCTGACGAGCAGGTCGTCGCGACGGTTCGACCACGCGTGTCCACGCCGTGGCTGTGTGCATCGGTATCGCTTGAATCGCGAGACGGTAACGGTTCTCCAACCGTCGCCGGCGCGTCAGCTGAAGCGCAGAGGAACGATCCGCGACGTCACCCAGATCGCGGCGACGAGGACCGCGGCGGTGGCCGCGATGACCGCGGCCGCGTGCAGCGGTGTCAGCTTCGCCGTCATCTTCGCGCCCGTGCCGGCGGCGTCGCGACCCGCGTGAGACGGGCCCGCGCCGGCACGATCGGCGCGGGCCACGCCCGGACGGCCCGAAGACGCCGGCGTCGCCGACATCATCCCGTGCTTGAGGCCGCGGCCGACCATCCACGAGTTGATCCAGTAGGCGGTGATCATCCCCGCCAGCGTCGCCAGCGCCATGATCCCCCAGAATGCCGGCCTCGTCGGGTTGTCCGCGCCGGCCAGCTTGGTCATGAGGATCGCCTTCACCGGCAGCATGCCCGTCATGACCATGTTCATCGAGACGGTCTCCGGGAAGAAGCTCTGGCGCACGGCGCTGAAATAGCTCGTACGCGACATGAGCACCTTGAACAACGACTGGAACACGAACAGTCCGACCAGGAAACCCGACGCGTACTCGATGATCAGGTCGATCCCGTTCGGCAGCCGGAGCGCGTACGTCACGGTCGCGGCGAGAATGATGCCGGTGGCGTCGCCGGCGACGCAGTGCATGAGCGAGCCGATCGACTGCTTCCAGTGGGCCGCGATGTACGCGTCGTGCGTGCCCGGAAGCGGCTGCCGGCACGCGAGCAGGTAGATGAACAGCCCGACCGGCCCCGTATAGAGCACCACCAGCACCCACGCAAGCTTCATCACCCACGTCACGGGCGTGTTCGTCTCGAGGTCCCAAACGATGAAGACCAGCGAACCCGCCGTCAGGAGGTACCAGAGCAGGAGGACGCCATCGAGCAAGATCCACCCCGGAAGAGTTGCTCTCGTTGCGGGCGGAGGGTAGGCGCAAGTCCGGTGCCTTCCGGAGTATTCGCTCGTCGAGAACATCGCCGGTCGCCCTCTCGCGCCCGGCGGGAATGGTCAGACC
>JBOHRM010000372.1:0-13506 GCA_050732715.1 Longimicrobiales bacterium | reverse complement strand
TCCGTGTTTCCCGATGACGACGGCATGTACGTCGTGAAGGGCCGGCTCACGCCCGAGGTCGGCGCGCTGCTCATGCGAGCGATCGAGGCGGCGGGCGCTCTACCGCGAGCGGCCGGTCCCTCGTGCGGCGTCACGGGCGGATCGGGAGGCCGCCCAGCGCCGTGCGGACGCGGTCGGGCTACTCGCCGAGCGGGCGCTCGCGGCGGGATTCGAACGTGCAGAACCGGGAACGCGGCAGATGTCCCGATCAGCGGCACGCGCGCGGAGCGGTATCAGGTCGTCGTCCACGTCGACGCCGAGACGCTGTCGAGTGAGGGTGTGGCCGGCCGCGCCGAGTTGGAGGACGGGACGAACGTTTCAGCTGAACGTGTCGCAAGCTCGCGTGCGACGCGAGCGTGGTCCACGTGACGCATGGGAAGGCAGGCTCGGTTCTCGACGTCGGGCGCAAGACGCGCACGATCTCGCCCGCGCTGCGTCGCGCCCTCGAGGTCCGCGACCGCGGCTGTCGCTTTCCCGGGTGCGGGCTGCGTTTCACGGATGCGCATCATCTGCGGCATTGGGCGGACGGCGGCGAGACGAGTCTCGGGAACTGCTGTTGTCTCTGCAAGTTCCACCATACTCTCGTGCACGAGGGCGGCTGGCGCGTCGAGTGGTGGGGCGCGGGGCGGCCGGTGTTCTTCGATCCCCGGGGCGGCACGCATTTCGACGGGGGCTGGCAACCGCCCGTCCTTCCCGAGCAACCCGTGGAGACGCTGGTTCAGCAGAACCGGCACCTCGGCATCGAGCCACACGCCTGGACGGCCGGCGCCCGCTGGCGGCGCGAGTATGACATTCCGGCCCGCGTGTACTTCCGGGCGTTCGAGGCGTCGTAGAGCATCGTGAACGACCCTGGACTCGGAGTCTTCACGTATGATTTCAGCGGCCACGATTGGGATGACATCCTCATCGTTGGCCACCGCGGCACACCGCGTACTGGTAGAGAGTCCGCGTGGGCGGACAGATCGACGATCCAGCCGCAAGCCCCCTGCGCGTCCATAGAGTGGACTGCGCCTCGATGCCGTCGGCGAAAGCCGTGAGGCGGCCCGCGCCGAACGCTGGGATCGCCGCCGCACTTCTTGCACGACTGGGTCCGAAACAAGCCCCGGCGCTCGGCGACATCGACGCCGACGGCGCGCCGCAGCTCATCTTCAACACCACGACGCATCTTGGCTACGCGTCCGGACCCGATGCGCTGACCGCGCTGTGGCCGTTCGTGCCCGTGCCGCCCGGAGGAGAGTTGAACCACTATGCGCACGGGTTCGGCCACGGCGACGTCAACGGTGGCAATTCGCACCGATCTGATCCCGCAAGACGGTTGGTGGGAGCAGCCGGGTACGCTCGACGGCCAACCGGAATAGCGCATTCACCGCATCAGCATCGGGCCCGGCGGCCAGATATTGGTCGACGATGTCGAGCGGGGCGGCGGCCTCAACCGAGCCTTAACCGTCGCGGCACTCGGGCTGCCGCGCGAGCCACGCATGCGCCGCCGCGAGCTGCGGGTCCTCGGCCGGCGGCGTACGCGGGATCACGCCGTCCGGGGCGATCGCAACGACCTCGTCTGGCACCAGAGCGGTCGGATACGCCACCCGGTTTCGGTCGGCGTCGACGCCTACGGTGAGCACCATGTTTGCCGAATCGGGCAGCCGGAAGCCGTCGTTCGAGGTCGTGAAGCCGTAGCTCGGTACGCCAAAGCTGCGCGTGTTGGGGCGCCCGATAAACGCGATCGCGACGGCCTCGCCCGAGCTTCCGGTGCCGCCGTCGAACAACACGGCCACGGGCGGCACGTCCTCGATGCGATAGACCGGCCCACCGACTCGCGCGACCTCCATCACCTCTCCATCCGGACCCTCGATTCCGGTCACGCCGTCGCGATAGAACCATGTGCCCGTGATGTCGCCGTTCCGGCCCTGGAAGTGCCCGATGACCTCGCCGCCGAGCAGCGGGCCGATGCCCGCAAGCATTGGCCACATGTTGCCGCCGCCGTTCCCCCTCAGATCCACGATCCAGCCGCACGCCCCCTGCGCCTCCATAGAGCGCATGTGCGTTTCGATGCTGTCAGCGAAAGCCGTGAGGTGACCCGCGCCGAACGCCGGGATCGCAATGCGGCCGATCCGGTGTCCGGCATACGCATCGAGCGCACCTTCGGGGCTCTGCCGCCCGGAGAACGGGGAGTGGACCGGCCGCTCGCCAGGCGATCGACTCGCGTTTGCGGCCGGCTGGGGTCGCCGCTCTGACTCGCGCGAACTTTGAACGGCCGAGAGCTGGAGGAAGCTGTGAGGATTCAGCGCGCGCAGGGCGCGCCGGATCGCGGCGTACAAGTCGGCCGGCTCCTCGGCGCCAGCGGCCCAGCCGTAGAGCGAATCTCGAAACGCGCGCCAGTCCACGGTGTCTCCACCCAGCACGTTCCTCTCCATGATGCTGAGCGCGGAATCGAGATACGCGCCGACCGGCGGCGCGATCGATGGGGGCGGCTCCTGTGCCGCGAGTGGTGCGGCGCTGTAGCCGGTGGCTGTCGCGAGCAGGAAGAGGACTGTCGTGCGGGCAACAGCGTCGCGTGGACGGGCATGGCACCTCACTCGTTCCTCCACGTTTGTGTTTCGCATTCCTCAACCGCGGCACGGCGAGGCGTTCCGCCAAGGTTGGATGCCTGGCTCCGGGGGAAGGTTGCGCTTTCCGCAGATGAGCGCCGAGCGCATAAGGCGCCGAACCAGCTCGACCGTCTAGTGGTCCGTCATCGAGGTTATGATGATGCCGAGCGCGCCGAAGCGCGCGCGGACCAAGGCGCGAGGAGCGAGCATAGCCGACGCTATGTGACCGACGAGCAACGATGCTCCGCGCGATGCAGCGGCGCGCGCAGGCCGTCAGAGCCTCGGTGACGGGCCACGAGCACCGCGCCAGTACGCTGGCCTCGAGCGGCGAGCCGCCCTACGTTGCAGGCCAGATCACTCCTGCGCGAGCTCTGGGCAAAGAAGCGGCCCGGATCAGCACGCGCCGCCTCGAAACCCGCGTCGCCGGGATCATCGTGAGCGCAGCGGTCAGCGAAAGGAGTTGAAGGTGCCTTCGTCGAACCGTGCGATGTGGGCAGCGAAAGCGTTCGGCATCGCTCTCTCTGCCGCATTCTCGCTCTCGTTCACACAGCAAGGGCAGGAGCCTCAGCGACTCCACGAGTTCCGCAAGGTCCAGCTGTCGACGGAGTTCTACGCGGAGGGCGCCAACGTCGGAGACTTCAACAAAGACGGCGTCGTCGACGTCGCGTCCGGCCCCTACTGGTACGAGGGCCCCGGGTTCGAGACGCGACGCGAGATATTCACACCGCAGGCGTTCGATCCCGAGGAATACTCGGACTGCTTCCTGGTCTTCACGCATGATTTCAGCGGCGACGATTGGGATGACATCCTCATCGTCGGCCACCCCGGCACGCCTGCGTACTGGTACGAGAATCCGCGTGGAGCGGACGGACACTGGGCGCGGCACCTCGTGCACGACTGGGTCGGGAACGAGTCTCCGGCGTTCGCCGATATCGACGCCGACGGCGCGCCGGAGCTCATCTTCAACACCGCGACGCACCTCGGCTATGCTCGACCGAACCCCGAGGATCCGACCGCACCGTGGACGTTCGTGCGCGTGTCTCCAGAGGGAGAGTGGAATCGCTACACGCACGGGCTCGGCCACGGCGACGTGAACGGTGACGGCCGTACCGATCTGATCACACAAGACGGTTGGTGGGAGCAGCCGGAATCGCTCGACGGCCAACCGGAATGGCCCTTTCATCGCGTCCGCATCGGCCCGGGCGCCCAGATGTTCGTCGCCGATGTCGATGACGACAGAAACAACGACCTGATCTCGTCGCTCGACGCGCACGGTTGGGGCCTGGCGCTGTTCCAGCGAGACACCGATACGCAGGACGATGAGCCGTCCTTCACGAGACGGTTGATCATGGGGGAACGCCACCACGACAGCCGCTACGGCGTGCGTTTCTCCCAGCTGCACGCGGTGACGTTGGCGGATGTCGATGGCGACGGGGGCGAGGACGTCGTGACCGGCAAACGTTTCTGGGCGCACGGCCCCGATGGAGACCCCGAGCCGAACGCGCCCGCGGTGCTCTACTGGTTCCGCGCAGCGCCTGACGAGAACGGCGACGTCGACTTCGTGCCGCACATGATCGATGACGACTCCGGCGTCGGCACGCAGGTCGTCGCGCACGACGTTTCGGGCAACGGCTACCCCGACGTCGTCATCGCGAACAAAAAGGGCGTCTTCCTTTTCTTCAACGAGCCCGTCGAGGTCAGCCTCGCGGAGTGGGAGCGGGCGCAGCCGGAGCCGATCGACGTCAATGCCAATGCCGACGAGAGCGGACAAGGCCACGTCCGCGACACCGAGGCGCTGACGCCCGACGAGCAACGGCGCCGGTTCCACCTGCCGACGGGCTTCGAGATCGAGGTCTTCGCGGCCGAGCCCGACATCGGCAAGCCGATCAACATCGCGTTCGACAGCCAGGGCCGGCTGTGGGTCACGCAGTCCAGCGAGTACCCCTACGCGGCGGAGCCCGGCCGCGGAACCGACAGGATCACGATCCTCGAAGACGCGGACGGCGACGGCCGGGCCGACACGTTCACGGCGTTCGCGGATGACCTCAATATCCCGATCGGCATCCACCCCGTCCCGGGCGGCGCCGTGGGGTTCAGCATCCCGAACGTCTATCGGTTCACCGATGTCGACGGAAACCTGACGGCCGAGGCGCGAGAGGCGCTGATCGGCGAGTTCACGTTTCGAGACACGCACGGCCTGGTCAACAACTTCGTGCGCGGCTTCGATGGCTGGATTCACGCCGGACACGGCTACATGAACGAGTCCACCGTGTCCGCGCTCGATGGCCGGGAGGTGACGCTGCAATCCGGCAACACGTTTCGGTTCCTGCCGGACGGGAGCCGGATGGAGGTGACCACGACCGGCCGCGTCAACCCGTTCGGCATGGCATACGACGAGTGGGGCTATCTCTACGGCGTCGACTGCCACTCGACGCCGATCTATCAGCTGATCCGCGGCGCCGATTACCCCCATTTCGGCAAGCAACCGAGCGGGATCGGCTTCGGCCCGCGGATGATGGAGCACACGCACGGCCCCACGGCGATCGCCGGGCTCGCGCTCTATACGGCCGAGCAGTTCCCGCACGAGTATCGCGGCAGCTTCTTCGCGGGGAACGTCATCAGCAACCGCGTGAAACGTGACGCGATCGAGTGGCGCGGATCGACACCGGTGGCCGTCGCGAAGCCCGACTTCCTCGTGAGCGATGACCCGTGGTTCCGTCCCGTCGATGTCGAGGTCGGACCCGATGGTGCATTGTACGTCGCCGACTTCTACAACCGCATCATCGGCCACTACGAAGTCCCGCTCGATCACCCCGGCCGTGACCGCCAGCGCGGGCGCATCTGGCGCATCGTGTATCGTGGCGACGCGCAGGCGGAGTCTTCGGGGCAAGGCTCAACCCAGCGAGGCGACGACGGGAGTGGCGTGGCGGCTCGCGCGCCGATGCGATCGACCGCGGCCGACTGGTCGCGCGCTTCGCTCGATTCCCTGATCGACGGCCTGACCACGCCGAATTTGTCGACGCGGTTTCTCGTGGCCCAGGAGATCACCGATCGTATCGGCCTCGCCGCGGCCGAGCCGCTGCGCGAGCTCGCAGCACGCGACACCCACACCGGCCGCCGCGCCATGGCGCTGTGGCTCCTCCACCGGCTCGACGCAATGCCGTTCGACCTGATCGAGCAAGCGACGAATGCGGAGACCGATGTCATCCGCGTGCATGCAATGCGGATCCTCTACGAGGTTCGCGAGTGGGACGACGCACACAGGCGTCTCGCCGTCTCCGGCCTGACGGACCCGAGCCCGCATGTGCAGCGGGCGGCCGTGGAAGCCCTGGCCGCACATCCCGATCCCCGGAACCTGCGTCCATTGATCGACGCTCGGCACTCGGTGCCCGCGTACGATACGCACCTCCTCTATACGATTCGGCAGGGTCTGCGCGACATGCTCCGCGATTCCGCCGGCGAGGAGTCGATCCTTGTGACCGCGGCCCGAGAGGCGTGGGACGCGGATGATTCAGCGGTGCTCGCCGATGCGATCGTGGGTGTCGATCACCCGCTCGCGGCGGAATTCCTCGTCACGCACATCGAGCGTCACGGCGACACCGCCGAGCCGCTGGCGAGCTATTTCGCGCACGCGACACGAAACGTCACCGAAGCGCGGCTGCTCGCCCTCGTCGAGCTGGGCCGTCGCACGGCCGGCGATGATGCCGCGCTCGCGATCCACCTGCTCGAATCGTTTCACACGGCGACGCGCGAGCGCGGCATCCCCTTCCCTGCCGACGCCCGGGAATGGGGCGAGGCGGGTGTGCGGGCGACGCTCGACGCGAGCGCCGATCCGACCCCATCGGGTACGCCCGTGAACACCGCGCTCGCGGCGCGAGCCGCACGTCTGGCCGGCAGCATTCCGCTTCCAGGCCTCGCCCCCGACCTGCAACGGGTCGTGAGCGATCGGGGTCACGGTGACACGGTCCGCATCGCCGCGGCCGAGGCGCTCGAGCAGATCGACCCCGCGGTGGCGGTCACGGCGCTCGTTCCGATCCTCGCGGACGAAGCCGAGCCCGTCGCGCTGCGCAGGGCGGCCGCCCTGGTGCTGGCACGCAGCGAAGCCGCGGAGGCACACGCCGCGCTCGGGAGGGCGGTGTCCGAAGCGCCGTACGCGCTCCAGATCTCGATCGCCGCCGAGCTCGCGTCCACGGCGGAAGGCCGTCAATGGCTGCTGAACGCCGCGGCCGAAGGGCTGGTCGCGCCGCGCCTGCTCCGCGAGCGCATGATCGAGCCAAGACTGATTGCGGGGCTCGACGCCGTCTCGAGAGCGCGGCTCGAGCGGCTGGCGGCCGACGCCGAGCCGACCGACGAGCGGCTCCAGCGCACCATCGACCAACGAACGCGCGCGTTCCGGCCCGACGCCGCGCGCGCCGTGGACGGCGAACGCGTGTTCGTCACGCATTGTGCGGTCTGTCACTCGATCGGAGGCGCCGGCGCGCGCATCGGCCCGGAGCTCGACGGCATCGGCAGCTGGGGCGCGCCCCGGCTGATCGAGAAGGTCCTCGACCCCAACCGCAACGTGTCACCCGAGTTCCGATACAGCACGGTCCGTCTGACCGGCGGCCGAACGTTCACCGGCCTCCTGCAACGTCAGGAAGGCGAGACGCTGGTCTTCGTCGATGCCACGGGACGCGAGGTGACGATCTCGGAGGACGAGATCCTAGAACGGACCGAAACGCCGTACTCGCTCATGCCCGCGATCTTCGCCGAGGCGCTCTCCGAGGCAGAGCTCCACGACCTGGTCCGCTATCTTCTCACGCAAAGGTGACGGCCAACACACACGAGAGTCAGCGCCGGTCATAGACCCACGTCTTGCCGCTTTCGTCCCACGCGATGATCTCGTATGACTGCGCCGGCCTCCCGGGCACCTCCATCCCGGGTGAGCCGATCGGCATGCCCGGGACCGCGAGCCCGGCGATGTCCGAGGGTCGCTCATCGAGGAGCCGCTGCACGACCTCGGCAGGCACGTGCCCCTCGATCACATAGCCGTCGATCTCCGCCGTGTGGCACGACCCGAGTCGCGCCGGCACGCCGAGCCGCTCCTTCACTCCGGCAATGTCGGCGGTCTCGCGATCATGAACCTCGAAGCTGTTCGCCTGCAGGTGTGAGATCCATTCCCGGCAGCAGCCGCAGTTCGGGTCTCGATGAACCACAGCGAGCGGCAGCTCCCCGGCGCCCGCACCGTGCATCGCCGCCGCCGCGTTCGCCGCCACCGCTGGCGTCGCCTCAGCCTCGGGCGGCTGACCGCCACACGCCCAGATGCCCACGAGCAGAACCGCCGCCAATGCCGCTCGGGCCCGACCCACCTGACTCATCCTCGCACTCCAATGTCCGTGTCACCGCCACAATCCCACCCGCAACCCGCAACCCGCAACCCGCAACCCGCAACCCGCAACCCGCAACCCGCAACCCGCAACCCGCAACCGAAGTCAAGATACTACCACGGCCCACTTCCTGCTTCCATACCCGCGCCGTCAGGTTTAGATTGTCATGCAAGCTGTTACGCCATTCGGTCGATCGCGCGCCGCGCGCTCACTCGCTGTTCAACCTGCACACCTGCAGGCCAACCGGGCGACGAACGCCATGAACGTGCACCTCCGGGCAGCTCTGTCGACGCTGGTCGCGCTCGCGCCGGCCGACGCGTGGGCGGCACAGACGAACGACCATGACAACGGGGCACTCGCCACCACCGCGATCCACGAGGTCGAAGCCGCCCGCGCGGGCCTCGACCTGGTCGATGCCGCCGCCGTCAACATGAGCGAGGACGGCCTCCGCATCGTCGACGCGTTGATCGAGGACGCGATCGAGCACGGCGTCACGCCCGGGGCCGCGATCGCCGTCGGCCGCCACGGCCGGCTCGTTCGCCTGCGCGGCTACGGCCGCCTCGACTGGGACCCGAAGGCCGCGGCCGTGGACGAGCACTCCATCTTCGACGTCGCATCCCTCACCAAGCCCGTCGTCGCCGCGACCGCCGTCATGCTTCTGATTCGGGAGAAGCGCTTCGACCTCGACGCACCGCTCGCAACGTATCTCCCCGAGTTCATCGGCGCGGAAGACCGCAGCACCATGACCGCCCGCCAGCTCCTGAGTCACACCTCCGGCCTCCCCGTTGGCGGCCCACTCGCCGGTGTGCGCGACCGCGAGCAGGTTCCGGAATTCATGGCCGAGGTCAAGCTGCGCGCCAGGCCCGGCACCCGGTACGCATACAGCGACTACGGCCCGATCCTGCTCGGCGTGCTCATCGAACGCGTCGTCGGCCAGCCGCTCGACGCCTTCATTCGCGACCGCATCTTCGAGCCGCTCAGACTCACGGACAGCGGCTTCAACCCGATGCTCTGGCCGTGGCGTGATGCATCGAACAGCGACGACGGATCCTCATCCCACCTCACCAGCGCCATCGGTACCCTGCTCAGTCGCATCGCACCGACCGAGCGCACCCGCAGAGGCCACCTGCGCGGCGTCGTCCACGACCCGCTCGCCGCCCGGCTCGGTGGCGTCACCGGCCACGCCGGCCTCTTCTCCTCCGCCCTCGACCTCGCCGTCTTCTGTCAGATGATCCTCGACCACGGCCGCGTCAACGGCCGCGCCCTCGTCGACTCCGCCCTCGTCGCTCAATTCACCCGACCCGTATCCCGTGACGCCCACTACGGCCTGGGTTGGGCGATCGCACGGCCGGACGGCCCCTCCGGTGACCTGTTCTCCCCCCGCTCGTTCGGCCACACCGGCTTCACCGGCACCAGCCTCTGGATCGACCCCGATCAAGACCTCTTCGTCGTCTTCCTCACCAACCGCGTCAACCCCTCCGCCCGCGAACACCGCCACATCGCGCTCCGCCGCGAGGTGCACGACGCCGTTCAGAGAGCGATCATCGGGCCTACCGCCATAAGCCGCTAAGCGTCCCGTCGGGACACCAGCACTAGCTCACCTTCGTTCCCGCCGGCCGTCGCAGCCGCGCCCCAGCATCGCCGCGTTCCCGCTCCGCGGGCCGAACGCTGCATGAGCGTGCCGCTTTAGCGACGCACCACGGCAGCGCTCGGGCAACGCCAGACTGTCGGCGTCCAACCAGCACAGCGACTGTCGGGCCTACTGTGTACAGTACACAATCTCGCTGCGCAAACACAATCGAGATGTCACGATCCCAATAACTTGCGCGTTCCCCATGGAATGAGTAATTCGTCACCGAACGGACTGATTTCGCCAACAATAGTTAGACACTTCGGCCCAGATCGGATACGAAGCGGGAATGGTCAGATAGGTGTCGCGTCGGCTCAGAGCCGTACGTCCGTCCATCTTCCTCACAGGAGGAACTCTCATGCCACACCGGCTAACGCATCCGGGAGGTCGGCGTAGGCGAAGCGCGCTCGGCGGTTGGCTCCTGGCGGCGGTCCTCGTCGCATGGCCAGCGCTGCTGAGCGCTCAGGAGCGTACCATCACCGGCACCGTAACATCTGCGGAGTCGCTTGCGCCGCTCGTGGGTGTCCAGGTCACGGTGAAGGGGACGAACATCGGCGCGCTGACGAACGGTGAGGGCGGCTTCAGCCTGAGCGTCCCGGCGGACGCGACGACGCTCGTTTTCACGTCGCTCGGTTACCGGACAACCGAGGTTACGATCCAGGAGCGGGTCGAGGTCACGCTCGAGCAGCAGGCAATCCAGCTCGAGGGGCTCGTGGTGACGGCACTCGGCGTGGAGCGAGAGAAGCGCAGCTTGGGCTACTCAGTGCAGGATGTCTCGGGCGAGCAGCTGAACGCAGTGCCTGAGACGAACGTCGTCGACGCGCTGCACGGCCAGGTGGCGGGTGTGCACATCACTTCGGCAACGAACCCGGGCGGTAGCTCGCGGATCGTCGGGTAACAACCAGCCGCTCTTCATCGTCGACGGCGTACCGATCGACAACAGCGCCCGATCGAACAATGGCAGTATGAACGAGACCGGCGGCGGCTACGACTACGGTAACCACGCGGCGGACATCGATCCCAACAACATCGAGTCGATCAGTGTTTTGAAGGGTCCGAACGCGGCGGCGCTGTATGGCTCACGCGCCGCGAACGGTGCGATCGTCATCACGACCAAGAAGGGGCACTCCGGTGGTGGGATTGGCATCACGGCCACGCTGGGCATGACCTTCGAGGAGCCGATGCGCCTGCCGTCGTACCAGAACGTGTATGGCCAGGGCAGCCAGGGCCGGTTCGCGTGGGCGACGGGGGATGGCGAGGGGAGTGGCACGTTCGATGGTACCGATGAGAGCTGGGGTCCAAAGATGGAATGCCAGCCGGTCGATCAATTTCTCGGCCCGGGCGCGGAGTTCTGCCCGAACCCGGACAACGTGCGGAACTTCTTCGAGACCGGCGTCACTACGTACATGAACACGGCGTTCGCCCGCAGCGATGAGCGCACCAATGTGCGACTGTCGGTGACGAACACCCGGCACAACGGCATGTACCCGACCAACGCGCTGGACCGCCTCAGCGCGGCGCTCACAGGCGGAGTCAGTATTACGGATCGACTGCGTGCCGAGGGCTCCATCAACTACATGAACAACGAGGGCACGAACCGCCCCGGCACCGGCTACACCGGCTTCAACCCATTCCAGCAGTTCGTGTGGTTCGGCCGGCAGGTCGACATCTCGGCGCTGAAGGATTACAAATGCGCTCAAGGCGACCCCCGATACGCTTGCCAGACCGGTCAGCCACTCTATAACTGGAACTACAACTACCACGACAATCCGTACTTCATCGCGAACGAAAACGGCAACAACGATGCGACGGACCGGATCATCGGCCACGCCACACTGTCGTACGACTTCGCCGACTGGCTGAGCGCCACGGTCCGGTACGGCACGGATTGGTACATCGAAGACCGGAAGCGGACCTGCGGCTTTTACTCGGTCGAGAATCCGTTCGGGACCTTCGCGGAAGACGGAATCGTGAATCGCGAGACCAACATTGACTTTCTGGCGACGGCGCGACGGAACCTGACGCCTGACCTGGCGCTGACTCTCAACGCCGGCGGCAACCGACGCGACCAGGAATACGCGCTAAGCAATGTTTCCGTGTCCGAGCTCGTGGTGCCCGGCGTCTACACCATCGACAACGCGGCCGTGACGCCCGTGAACGACGATTACCGAGAGCAGAGACGTGTGAACAGCCTCTACGGCTCGGCGAATCTTCTGTTCCGCGATTATCTTTCGCTCGACCTCACGGGCCGCAACGACTGGTCATCGACGCTGCCAGAGGACAACAACTCCTATTTCTACCCATCAGTCTCAGGTGCTCTGGTCTTCTCGGACGCTTTCGGGATGCAGAGCAACCTGTTCTCGTCCGGTAAGGTGCGGGCGAGCTGGACGCGCGTCGGCAATGACGCGGATCCGTACCTGACGTCGGCTGTGATGGGCTCGGACGATCCGTTCGGTTCTGTGCCGCTCTTCACATTGCCGGATGAACTGCCGAATACCACGCTCAAACCCGAAGAGACCACGGCCTGGGAGATAGGCGCCGACCTCGGGTTCCTGAATGAGCGTTTGGGCTTCGTGGTAACCTACTACGACGCCAAAACCGTCAACCAGATCATGCCAGTCCAGATCTCGGGGACGAGCGGATTCACAAGCCAGGTGTTGAACGCCGGCGAGGTTCGCAACAGAGGTGTCGAGCTGATGCTCAACGCCACGCCGATTCGTTCGTCCAGCGGCTTCCGTTGGGACATGACGCTCAACTGGGCAAAGAACCAATCCGACGTTGTCGATCTTTTCGGGGACCTCGAGACTCTCCTGCTCGGCGACTACTGGTCACTGAACGTGGAGGCTCGCAAGGGTGAGCTCTATGGTGCTCTGTTCGGTACACCGTATCTACGCGATCCGCAGGGACGAATCGTCGTGGACACGATAAGCTTCCTTCCCGTCGCGGACGAGGCCCATCGCCGAGTTCTTGGCAACTATCAGCCCGACTGGAACGGCGGCCTGTTGAACCGGTTCAGCTACAAGAACTTCGACCTCAGCGTACTGGTCGATATGCAGCAAGGCGGTGATGTATTCAGCGTGACGAACATGTTCGGCAAATACTCGGGCGTGTTGGAAGAGACGCTGGAAGGTCGCCAGAATGGTGTGGGCGAAGGCCTCGGGCCGAATGGACCTGATGGCAAGCCGATTGGCTGTGATCCAGGGCTGGTGGTGCCGAACTCCGTCTATCAGGATGCGGCCGGCAACTATGTCGAGAACACCACCAGCGTGTGTCCCGAGGCTTACAACCATGGCCTCTACGGGATTCACGAAGCCCACATCTTCGATGCCAGCTACGTCAAGCTGCGCGAGGTCCGGCTCGGCTTCCGCGTACCGGATTCGTGGATGCAGCGAATCGGTTTCGCCTCGGCGGATGTCGCGCTGATTGCTCGGAACCTGGCGCTGTGGACGGACATGCCGCACATCGACCCGGAAACCGCGTTCAGCGCGAGCAACGTGCAGGGGCTCGAGTACGGTCAGTTCCCGACGGCACGAAGCATCGGCTTTACCATGACCCTGCGGCCGTAACGCACTCTAGAAAGAGGAGCACCAGTGATGAAACTCAACAAGCCTGGGACGGCCGTTCTCGCCGCGTTACTGCTTGCGCTCAGTGCGTGCGACGAGGGCCTGACCGAACTGAACGAAGACCCGAACGCGCCTACGGACGTGGATGCGGCGTTCATCCTGCCGCGAGCGATCCAATCCACGGTCGAGTACGCGGGCCTGAATACTTGGGTCACGCTCGAGTTCACAGGTCTGTTCGCCCAGCACTGGGCGAAGATTCAGTATACGGAGGAGGATCGTTACGAGCTGCGGCCGGGCATCGTCAATGACCTGTGGACGAA
>JBOHRM010000371.1:0-1648 GCA_050732715.1 Longimicrobiales bacterium | reverse complement strand
GACCCCGCCCGGTCACCCGATGCTCGAGCCGGAATTTCACGGCATCACCGCCGCCCAGCTGACCACCGTGCCCGCTTCGATGCTCGGGCTCGGCGCGATCGGCGGCACGGTCGCCGACCTGGTGGATTGGCTCAAGGCCACCTACACGGGCTCGATCGGCTACGAGTACGAGTATCTCGAGGATCCCGAGCGTCGTGAATGGCTGCGCGAGCAGATCGAGAGCGGAGCCCACCGCGAGCCGCTGACCGCCCCCGAGAAGCGACGGCTGCTCGAGCGGCTCACCGACGTCGAGACACTAGAACAGTTCATCCACCGCACGTATCTCGGCGCGAAGCGCTTCTCGATCGAAGGGCTCGACATGCTCGTGCCGATGCTGGACCTCGCGGTCGAGCGCGCCGCCGCCGCGGGGGCGGACGAGGTGGTCATCGGCATGGCGCACCGCGGCCGGCTCAATGTGCTCGCGCATCTCCTCGGCATGCCATACGCCGAGCTGATCGCGAAGTTCGAGGACCGCCACGCGATGACCGCCGGCACCGGTGACGTCAAATACCATCTCGGTGCGGAAGGCACCTACGCCACGGCGTCGGGCGAACCGCTCACCGTACGACTCGCGCCCAACCCGAGCCATCTCGAGTTCGTGAACCCGGTCGTCGAGGGGATGGCGCGCGCGAAACAGTCGGACCGTTTCCAGAAGCAGCTCCGACGCCACGAGGAGCGTGTGCTGCCGGTCCTCATCCACGGCGATGCCGCGTTCTCCGCCCAGGGCGTCGTCGCCGAAACGCTGAATCTCGCGCGGCTCGAAGGTTATCGCACCGGCGGCACGTTGCATCTGATCGCGAACAACCAGGTCGGCTTCACGACCGACCCACGCGACGCGCGCTCGACCGATTACGCCAGCGACCTCGCGCGCGGCTTCGACGTCCCGATCTTCCACGTCAACGCCGATGATCCCGAGGCGTGCCTCGCCGTGATCCGACTGGCGATGGCGTTCCGCGAGGAGTTCCACGGCGACGTCGTCATCGACGTCATCGGCTACCGCCGCTACGGTCACAACGAGGGCGATGAGCCCGCGTACACGCAGCCCGTGATGTACAAGACGATCGCGGAGCATGACTCGGTGCGTAAGCTCTGGGCCGCCGAGCTCGTCTCCACCGGCGAGTTGTCCGAGGACGACGTCGAAGCGATCGCACGTGGGGTGCTCGATCGACTGGTGGCCGAGCACGACCGCGTCAAGGCCGGCGAGATCCATGTGACCGACCATTCGGCCGCCGGCGCGCGACCCGCGGAGCCCGATGCCGCAAAGACGGCCGTGGCCGAATCACAGCTCCTGGCGTACGACCGACAACTGCACAGCTGGCCGGATAACTTCAACGTAAACCCCAAGCTCGCGCGGCAGCTCGAGCGTCGCGCCGCCGTTTTGACGGATCGCGGAGCCGTCGATTTCGCGCACGCCGAGTCGCTGGCGTTCGCTTCCCTGCTCGCCGAGGGTCTCCCGATCCGTATGTCCGGCCAGGATACCGAGCGCGGCACGTTCAGCCAGCGGCATCTCGTGCTCCACGACGTCGAGACCGGTGTGCGTTACATCCCGCTCGCGAACCTGGATGAGGCGGCCGCGTCGTTCGAGGTCTACAACAGCCCGCTCTCCGAG
>JBOHRM010000370.1:0-4235 GCA_050732715.1 Longimicrobiales bacterium | reverse complement strand
ACGGCCATGCGAGGCCGGTCCACCGCGAGCTCGTGCTCGGGGTCGACGTCGCCCATCCAATCTTCGTCCCAAGCCGAGCGGGGTCCGAATTCCCAGGTCTGCTCGGGCAGCAGGAATCCCCGCTGCGCGGCGAACGTCACGATGGCGAGGCCGATGAGCGCGCCGAGCAGCGAGGGGAACTCCGGCCCGAGGGTGATCGCGACCGCGATGTAGGGGACGGTCATCGCGAACGCGGCGAACAATGCGAACTTCCATACGCCCAAACCTTCGGCGAAGCTGCGATTCGCGCCGAAGAATCCGGTCAGCATGCAGGCGAGAAACAGCGGGATCAGCGTCCCGGCGAGCGTGTGGAGCGTCGCGACGCGGATCGCGATGTACGCGAGGTAGTCGGGCATGGTCAACCCGAACGCCGACATTTGCATCTCGACCGCGGGCGCGCCGGTGAGCCCGCCGAATACGCCGACCAGGATGGGTGTGCCGACCGCGCCGAAGCTGACTGCCGTGCTCTGGATGATGAGGCCGACCATCACCGCCGCCATCGCGGGGAACCCGAGCACGAGCAGCAGCGGCGCCACGATCGCCGCCGGCGTCCCGAATCCGGATGCGCCTTCGATGAAGCTGCCGAAGAGCCAGCCGATGATGATCGCCTGCACCCGCCGATCCGGACTGATGCGGGTGAACGCGGCTCGGATCGTGGCGATCGCGCCACTCGAGGTCAGCGTGGCCAGGAGCAGCAGTGCGCCGAAGATGATGTAGAGGAGGCCCGCGGCGATGACGAGGCCCTCGACGGAGGCGGCCGCGACGGTGACGAGATCGATGCCCCAGACGCCGAGCGCGATGGTGACCACGATGACGTACCCGACCGGCATCGCCCATTTCGCGGGCCAGCGGAAACCGACGAGCAGGACGCCGACGGTGAGCAATGGCGCGAGGGCGAGCAGGCTCAGGACGACGATGTTGTCCATGCGACTCTCCGGTCATCGAGTGTCGATCGCGTCTGTCTGACTGAAACGGGTTCCGAGTTCCGGGTTCCGGGTTCCGAGTTCCCCACCGCCGCCCAGATCTCGGGCGTTCCCTCGATCGATTGTGCCGCGCAGTGGCATGGGGAGCCGAGTCGAGATCAGGCGTCGATCGATGCGAGCGACGACGACGCGACGGCGGCTCCCCGCGCCGGCTCGGGCAGCCAACGCAGACTCTCCTCCGTGTTGCCGCTCGATGGCCGATACTCGAGTCCGACGTAGCCCTGATAGTTCAGCGCTTCGAGCTGCTCGAAGATGTAAGGGAAACGGATTTCGCCGGTGCCCGGCTCGCCGCGTCCGGGCGAGTCCGCGATCTGGACGTGCGCGATCTCGCCGATGTGGTCGCGCAAGGTTGCGACGATGTTCCCCTCCATACGCTGCATGTGGTAGACGTCGTACTGGAGCCGCACGTTGCCGCGTGCAACGGATCGGACGAACGCGGCAGCCTGCTCGGTTGTGTGGAGGAGATACGGACCGTTCTCGATGGTGTTCACCGCCTCGATCAGGATCGTCGCTCCTCGAGCGGCCGCCTGTTCGGCGGCCCACGTTACGTTGTCGCGTGCGAGTGCGAGCTGATCGTCTCGCGTGTGGCCCGGTAGCTGGACGCCGACCAATGCGTTGAGCTGGGTGCAGCCCAGCCGCTCGGCGAGCTCGAGCGCGATCGGGACGTTGCCTCGGAACGTCGTGTGCCGGCTGGGATCGCTCAGCAGGCCTCGATCGCCGCGGCGCATGTCTCCCGCGTCGAAGTTGACGAGCACGACATCCAGCCCGGCCCCCACGGCCGCGCGCTCGACGTCGCCGAGGTTCTCACCCGATGGCCACCAGAGCTCGACGGCCGAGAACCCCGCATCTCTGGCGCGGGCGAACCGCTCGATCAGCGGGTGTTCGTGAAACAGCAACGAAAGGTTCGCACAGAATCGCATCACCGCTCCCCCGGTCACGCTCTCAGTTCCGACTGGTGCCGGCGCCGGTCGAGGCGTTCGGGTCCTGCCCGCCGGGCATGGGCGGGTCCTGGACCGGCATCGACCAGTCGGATCTCACGGGAAGGCCGTTCTCACCGCGCAGCCGCGGTGTGGCGTAGAGCTCGAACGGCCGGCCGTACTTGCGGCTGAGGTAGAAGTTGATCGCCTCGGCGACGTAACCGGATGGGATCGAGCTCTTCTCCGCGAACTCGAGGAACATCGTCACCGCGATCTCGGGTTCACCGCCGATATCCTTCGAACCCATCCCCACGAACCAGGCGTGGGCGGGCCCGTGCGGGTTCTGGGCCGTACCGGTCTTGCCCATGACGTCCCAGCCGACGACGCGGCTGGCGGCCGCGGTGCCGCCGGGTCCGAGCACCCGACGCAGCCCCGCCGAGAGGTGCCAGCGGTCACGCGCGTCGAGATCGAAGTGGAACGTGTCGCGTGGTGCACCCGACGCGACGGCCTCCATGGCGAGACGCGGCGCGGGCACCTTGCCGTCCGGCGCGGTAAGCGCCGCATAGATGTGAGTGAGCTTGATCAACGTCATGGTGAGCGGCCCCTGCCCGATCGCGAGCGAAAGGACCTCATTGTCGTTCGGCCGGTAGCCGAAGTGCCGCTCCCAGTATTCGAGTCCGGTCGGGAAGTTCGGCTTGATCTCGTGCGGCACGTCGATGCCCGTCTTCTCGGGGAACCCCAGCCGTGTGCCGGTTTCGAGGAACCGCGCGAGCCCCAGGCGAATGCCGAGCTGATAGAAGTAGACGTTGCACGAGTTCTTGATCCCCTCGATCAGGTTCATCCGTCCGTGGCCGCCCGAGTTCCAGCACCGCGCCCAGCGGCCGTAGAACAGGCCGCCCGTACAGGCGATCGGCATGTACTCTTCCGGATCGATGACGCCCTGGTCGAGTGCCATCCCCGCCACGGCAAGCTTCCACGTCGACGCCGCCGGCTGACCCGAACCGACGACGCGGTCGAGCAATGGCTTCGCCTCGTCGCTCAGGAGCGCCTGATAATTCGCGATGCTGACGCCGCCGATGAACGCGTTCGGGTCGTATGTCGGGTGGCTGTAGTAGGCGAGAACGCCGCCGGTCTTCGGCTCGATGGCGACGATCGCGCCGGTATACTGCTTCGGGAAGATCTTCGCGATGTACTCCTGTAGATCGAGGTCCAGGTACAGATGGAGGTCCTTGCCCGGCACCGGTGGGACGCCAACGTCATCCTCGGGCACGAACCGGCGGATGCGGCCGCGCGCGTCGACCTCGATGTAGCGCATGCCCGGCGCGCCGCCCAGGTGCTCCTCGTACTGGAGCTCGAGTCCGGCTTTGCCGATCCAGCGGCCCTGCTCGTAACCGTTGAACCGTTCGGTCGAAAGGTCTTCCTGGTCGATCTCGGAAATGTAGCCGATGAAGTGCGCGATCGCTTCACCCGCAGGATAGTGACGCTTTGCGTACGGCTGCACCAGCACGCCCGGGAACTCGGGCATGCGCTCGTACAATCGCGCCGCGATCTGAGGCGAGGCATCGCGGATGAGCTCCATGGGCAAGTGCTTCGCGGTGCGGTGACGCCGGAACGCCAGTCGGATGTCGGCGCTGTCGAGCTCGGTGATCGGCGAGAGCCGCTGAATCAGTGAGCGCAGCGAGTCCTCCGACGCCGGCATGAGCAGCACCTGATAGCCGACGATGTTCTCGGCGACGACGCGGCCGTGCCGGTCATAGACCGTGCCGCGCGGCGCACGCACGACGACGGCGCGCATGCGGTTTTGCCGGGCCTGATCCGAGTACCGCTCGGTCGCCTCGACCTGGAGCCGGTAGAGCGGCACGATCAGGAACGCGAGCGTGAGCAGCAGCACGATCCTCGCGCCGAGGCTGCGCCGGCGCCGCTGCGCGCGAGGCTGCTGAATCCGTGATGTTCGCCGCAACATCGATCACCTCGTCGGGTCCGGTGCCGTCGCGTCCTCGAAACGGTAAAGCCGTTCGCCGGGTCGGATCAGCCCCCACCGCTCGCGGGCGACCCGCTCGATCGCGCGCTCGTCCGTCATGAGGGAATCGGCACGCGCCTTCAGCTGCTGGACCTCCGCGCGCAGCTCCGCCGTGCGCTGCTGCTCGAGCACGACGTCCGCGCGGATCCGGCGCAGCTCGAGCAGGCTGTAGTCACCGCCGAAGAGCGCGAAGTACGCCGCGCCGCCCAGCAGCGTGATTCCCAGCACGTACCGTACCCTCAAAGCGCCTCCCTCGAAGCGCCGTCGCGCCTGCCC
>JBOHRM010000369.1:0-4968 GCA_050732715.1 Longimicrobiales bacterium | reverse complement strand
GAGCGGTACAGAAGAACTGAGGAGAAGATGGCGAGTCGACTGAGCCGGAAGGTCAAGGCGGAGAGCAACTCGCACCGGGCTTCGGGTCGGGCCAGCGAACGCGTGAACGACTTACGGCGCGGGCATTCGGAACTCGGAACCCGGAACCCAGAACTCGGAACCCGATCGCGTTCGAACGGAGCGCGCCGTCGCCCGTTCATCATCGGCTGGTCCGACGTTCACGGCCGCGGCGCGTTCGCGACCGAGTGGATCCCCACGGGCACGAGGCTGATCGAGTATACGGGCGAGCGCATCACCGAGGAGGAGGCGGACGCGCGTTATGATGACGAGGACGAGTCGCGGCCGCATCATACGTTCCTGTTCTCGCTCGACAATGGCGAAGTCGTGGACGCGACGTACGGCGGCAACGTCTCGCGGTGGATCAACCACTCGTGCGATCCGAACTGCGAGGCCGTCATCGAGGATGACCGCATCTTCATCGAATCGGTCCGCGACATCGCGTCCAGTGAGGAGCTGTCTTACGACTACGCTTTCGTGCTCGAGGAACGTCATACGCCGGCGCTGAAGGCGCGGCACCCGTGCTACTGCGGCGCGAGCAACTGCCGCGGCACGATCCTCGCCCAGAAGCGACGTCGATGACGTGGTGGGAGGCGTTGCTTCTCGGCGTCATACAGGGTTTCACAGAATTCTTTCCCGTATCGAGCTCGGGCCATCTCGTGATGACCGAGCAGCTGCTGGGTCTGACGATCCCCGGCGTTTCGTTCGAGGTGGCGCTGCACGTCGCGACGCTCGTCAGCGTGCTGATCGTCTACCGCCGTCGCATCGCCGCGCTCGCGCTCGGCGCGGTCGGCCGCGGCGACACCGCGTCATGGCCGTACCTCCTGAAGCTGGTGCTCGCGACGGTGCCCGCGGCGGCCGCGGGCCTCGGCTTCGGCGACTGGTTCGAGGCGCGCTTCGATGACTCGATGTTCGCCGGCACGATGGTCCTGGTGACCGGCAGCTTTGTATGGAGCAGCCGGTGGGCGCGGCACGGCGTTCGTTCGGCGATCGACGTGTTGCCGATCGCGATCGCGGCGGCGGTCTCGTGGATCGCGGGGACGGCGGCGCCGTTCATCGTCGTGCTCGTGGTCGAGGTGATGCTGTTCGCGCTCGCCCGCGCGACGGCGCGCGACTGGGTGGCCGAGCCAGGCTGGGGCGGTGCGCTGCTCATGGGCATCGGTCAGGCGATCGCGATACTGCCCGGCATTTCGCGCTCCGGCAGCACGGTGGTCACCGGGATGTGGCGAAAGATCGATCCCGTTGCCGCCGCGGAGTTCTCGTTTCTCATGTCGGTGCCCGCCATCCTCGGCGCCGCGATCCTCAAGCTGCCGGAGCTGCGCGATGGGTCGAACAGCGTGGGCGCTCCCGCTCTCGTGATCGGCGCACTCGCGGCCGGCATCAGCGGCGTCCTGGCCATTCGTTTCTTCGTGCGGATGCTGCAACGCCAGAGCTTCCACGCGTTCGCCTGGTACTGCTGGCTGGCGGGCGCGCTCTTCGTGCTGACGAGGACCTGAGCGCCCGCCGCAACTCCCTCTCCCCCGCGGTCGGGGGAGAGGGGTCGGGGTGAGGGGTGCACTAGCCGTGCGTGCTCTTGAGCTCCTCGAGCTCATCGAGCGACCTCGGCCAGTCTTCACCGAGCAGGCGAGAAAGCGCGCGGTCCGCGAGCAGTCGGCCGCCGGTCTGACACGCGGGGCAATAGTTCGTCTCGTTCTCGGCGTAAACGATCCGCTGGATCGGTGTGCCGCACTGCGGGCACGGTTGGCCATACTTGCCGTGCGCGGCCATCGCCGGATGGAACGCGGTGACCTTCTCCGGGAACGCGCCTCCGGCCTCGGCGCTCAGACGCTCCGTCCACTCGCTCAGCTCGATGCGTGTCGCCTCAAACAGGCGAATGATCTCATCATCGGCGAGCTGATGCGTCCGCTTGACGGGTGACAGCCGAGCGGCCAGCAGGATCTCATCCGAATGCGCGTTGCCGATCCCGCTCATAAGACGCGGGTCGGTCAATGCGCGCTTGAGCGTGCGGTTCTCTCGCATCAACGCCTCGCGAAAAGTCTCGATGTCGACTTCGAGCGGCTCGACGCCGCCGCGGTCGTGCCGCGCCAGCCCCGCGGCCCCCTGGACCACGTGCAGCGACGCGCGCTTCTTCGTCGCCATCTCGGTGAGCAGCAGCGTGCCGTTCGGGAAGTCGAACGCGGCGTGGCCGACCTTGCGCGGGATCGGCGCGCCGCGCTCCCGCCACCGCAGACGGCCAGTGAGCATGAGGTGGAGCACGAGGTAGAGCTCGTCACCGAGGTCCCATACGATGCGCTTGCCGAGACGCTCGAACCCCCGCACGGTCCGGCCGTGCACGGCCGTCAGCGGCGGGTCCCACGTGCGCAGCAGCGACGGCGATGCCACACGCACGCGCTCGAGCGGTTGCCCCGTGGCGTGGCGTTCCAGCGCGAACAGGTAGGCCGAAATCTCGGGAAGCTCGGGCATGATTGGAAGCTACGCGAGCGCCGGTTCGGCCGCATCCCGTGACATGTCCGTCGCGTTACGCCGAACTCGCGCGTTTATTCTATGTGTCTCTACGCGCGTCTGCCGCGCATGGGACAACCTCCCTTGAGCCCCGAGGTTCATATGAACCTGCCGATAGTGTCGGCCGCTATGGCGATGTTGCTGGTCGCCATTCCGGCGTCCGCCCAACAGTCGCACGGCTCGATTCAGGGCCGGGTCGTGGATGCGGCCGGCGGCCTGCCGCTCGGAGACGCGATCATCACGGTGCCCGGCACAGAGCTCCGCGCGGTCACGGACTCGGCCGGCGAGTTCCGCGTCGACGGCATCGACCCCGGCGAGGTCTTGATCCGGCTCGAGCGGTCGGGCTTCGTGACGGTAACGGAGCCGGTGCTGGTG
The DNA here is from genome assembly GCA_050732715.1 of Longimicrobiales bacterium. Taxonomy (GTDB): domain Bacteria; phylum Gemmatimonadota; class Gemmatimonadetes; order Longimicrobiales; family RSA9; genus JBOHRM01. The sequence continues at coordinate 2,034 of JBOHRM010000369.1, read as the reverse complement.
CACGGCGGCTGGACCACGAGCGCGGCGTTCGAGTTGGCGCCCGTCGCCGCGCTGCTCGACGCGTTGCGGGTGTTCGCGGATGCGGAACAGGTCCGGGCCCGCCCGGCTTCGATCGGTGAGCTGCGTATGGGCGACCAGACGACCGGTGCGACGACGGACCGGCTCGGCGCGTTGATGCCCGGTGTTCAGGTGATGAGGCCCAGCGGCGAGGTCGGACGCGGCACACGGATCCGGATTCGCGGCCCGAGCAGCATCTCGCTGTCGAACCAGCCCGTCGTCTACCTGGACGGCATCCGCGTCGAGGCGGAGCTCTCCGGGTTCCGCAACGAGGGCCTCATCTCGTTGGACTTCGTGTCACCCGAGGCGATCGACCGGATCGAAGTGCTGAAGGGCCCATCGGCTTCGGCGCTCTACGGGCCAGACTCCTCGAACGGGGTGATTCTAATCCATACGAAACGGTGACGGGAGTAGAAATGATGAATGATGAATGATGAATGAATTTGAATCATTCCGCATTCCGCATTCATCATTTCTACTTCCGGCCCACCCTCATCCCTGTCCACCACTCCCGTCTTGCGCCGCGACGGCAGCCTCGCCGCCGCCGAGGTTCCGGTGATGCAGCAGTGCGTTGAAGACGAGCGCGTAGGAACCGAGCGTCCCGCCGCGCCAGAACGGGTTGAAGCTGAACATGACGACGTGACCGTCGCCGAGCGGCACGTCGACGAGCGCGGGCGCGTTGGCGAGCTCGCCGCCGTTGTCGAGCCCGCCGCTGATCAAGAGATCCTGAACCTCGGCGCTGAAGCGTAGCAGCGTACGTGCGCGCGTCGGCGCTCCGCCGCCGAACCCGAAGCCCTGCTCTTCCTCCTCCTCCCCTTGCTCGGCGCGGAACGCTTCTACCGCCGCGCGGCCGAGGTCACGCGAACGACCTTGCGCGATGTCCTCCTCGCCGATCCCGCCACGGCCGCTCCGGCGTTCCGTTGTGCTGCCATCGCCGCCGCGGCCGCCGGCCGGTCCCGCGCCGGGACCGCCGGGACCGCCACGGCCACCGCGGCCGGAGCCCGAACCGACCGCGAACACCGGGCCGCGGTTGAAGTAGACGCCGAGCTCGTCGCCGTAGCCGTAGGTGATCGGGCTCGCGCGGTCGTCGACGGTGACGCGGAAGACGCCGCCCGGCGCCCACAGGTTCTCGGTGTCGCGGATGCTGACGCCCTGTGCGAGCCCGAAGTGGATCGGCAGCGACGCGCTGCTCGCGAGCGTGATCAAGGTGCCGCCCGTGCGGACGAAGCGGTCGAGGTTGAGCACGCCGCTCAGCTCGAGGCCGCCGCGCATGTCCGGCGTCGACGCTTGCGCGCCGAGATTCGGTGTGATCTCGGTCTCCATCCACGGGATCGGTCGCTCGCCTTGCACGCCTTCGAGGATGCTCAAAGCGTTGCCGGATGCGGGCCCGAACACGATCACGTCGTACCGATCGCGCAGTCTCGGATTGTCGCGGACGTCGTGCACCGAGATGTAGTCGTAGGGTACGCCGTACTCGTCGAAGCCGAGCCGGAGCCAGCCCTCGGTTTGCGTGGTCTGCCACGTGTGCAGGATCGCGACGCGAGGGAGTGCGACGTCGTGTGTCTCGACTTCGGGCGGCGTGGCCACGCCGTACGCCGTGAAGCCGAGCTCACGGCCAGCCGCGTCGAGCGCCGCCGCGACGTCTGCGCCGTCCGCCGAGCCGGAGACAATGAACGAGCCGGCGTTGAACGATCGCCCCGCGGCCTCGAACGTGCGCTCCGCCGCCTCGATCCGCAACGCGTTGTGGCGGAAGCGGAACGCCGTGAGATTGTTGTCCGCGTTGTAGTTGATGATGAACGCACGTGCGCCTTCCGCGTTTTGCACGCCGCCTGGCGCCGTCACCAGCGCCTCCTCGATGGTCATCGGCACCTCGAGGACGGCCACGTCCTCGACACGCACGGTCTCGACGTTGAACAGCGGACCGTGTGTCCAACCGGTGTCGTCGTAAGGCGATGGGTCATTCGGGTTGTAGTACTG
>JBOHRM010000368.1:0-7599 GCA_050732715.1 Longimicrobiales bacterium | reverse complement strand
ACAATCACCTGACCGATACTCCTGGCCGAGCGGTCCCCCCCGCGCGCGCGGTGCCTTTCCTTCCATCTCGGGCGTCTCGCTCGGCCTTGATGCGATCGAGGAGCGCAGAGGCGGGCTCGTCGGTCGGGTCCTGGTCCACGAGCCTGCCCTCGAACGCCCACTTGAGGATGGACTGGCGGAGAGATGTCAGTCGCAAGGTCTGTAAGCGGGTTGATGCTAGCGTCGCCATCTCGACTGAATGCAGTCGCTCGACTTCGCTGACAATTCGTTCTTGTTCGCGCAAGGGAGGAACAGGCAAAGGAAACGAACGCAGAAGGGTTAGGCCTATTCGTGGACGCCCGACACCGTGGATCACGTCTTTGGCGACCTTGCGCGCCCTTGATGAGTTCAGTGCACACACCGCAAACGTCGGCAGCATGCCGCTTGGGTAAACCGCGAACCGGATACAATCTGCCTTTACGATGGCGTTCCCCAGCCAATCCGGGACCACGCACGCACGCGGCAAGATATCGCCTAGTGAGGCGATCACGACATCGCCCGCGTGGACCGCATGTTTGAGGAGCTTCTGATAATGTTCCAGTGAGATGTGGGCCTCCGCATTAATGAATTCTCCGTCACCGATGTTCTGAAGCCGAATTACGCGCGGTCCCATGCGCGTGTAGTGACTCGTCTTCAAGTTCGACCCGAAAGGACCGTCTGTCAGAGCGCTGGCCTGATGATCGGCTAACTGGTCAATGCTCGCCCAGCACCAGCCCTCCGCCAGCTCCGGTAAATCGTCCGTATCGGGCGCGACGGGCGCCTTGTACTTCGCCTTCCACCTGTCATCCTTCGGGACCTTGCCCCTCGCCTTCATCTTCGCGAGCTCGGCCTCCTCCCAGCGGCGGCGGCGCTCGGCGAGGATGCGCTCGAGGAGGACCGAGGCGGGCTCGTAGTCGCGGCCCTCCGCGCGGGCCAGTTCGGCTTCGGTTGGGACGAGCCGTCCTTCGACAGCGGCCTTCAGCACGGCGGCGCGATACCGTTGCAGGTTGCGCTGCACCCGCTCGAGCGTCGCCACGGCGTCATCGAGGCGCGTGAAGTAGGACTCGATCGCCTCAACGATGCGGTGCTGTTCTGGAAGGGGCGGAAATTTGACGTCCCAATCCGAAAGTGTGCTCGCGCCGAGATGATGTATCCCGACGCCACGTGATGCGCGTCCGAAGGCTCCCGTCGAAGCATCCTTGTAGAAGTGCAGGTGTAGGAACGGGACGAGTTCGGCTGGCGCGCGCACACGAATGAGCGTGTTCTGAAAGCAGCAATCTGGCACCTGATCCAACCACACCGCTGGCTTGCCAACTTCGGACGCGCTCCCGGATGCCTCGGCTAGGAGGATGTCGCCGGTACGAAGCACATACGTTTTGAATTCGCTAACTGAGAAATCCATCAGCTTCACATCGTGGACGCTGATGCCGGTCCATGTGACGTTCGCCGCCCGCATGTAAGGGCGCATGTTTGGTCCGATTGATCGTCGCGGTGACCTCTGCCTCCCGAGACGCACGCCTGCGATCTCTGAAAGGGGAACTGTGATCCAGGTCGCGATGCTCATGCCGCCAGAGCTTGATTCAGTTCATCGAGCACCGTCGTCAGCTCGCCTCCAAACACCTGTGCCGCGCGCCCGCGGCCACCCTCCGCGGCAAACGGCGTATAGTCGAAATCGTCGACGGTCATCTCTATGCTGGTCGCGATATGGTCGCGCATCATCTCGAGCCAACGGACCTGGTCGGGTGTGAACGCACGCCCGCGACTTTGCTGTTGCGCGAGCCACTGGTCGAAGCGGCCGCGGACCTGGTCGCCGAACGGCACGAGTTGGTCATCCTGGTGGGTGGCAAAGCGTACGAGCGACACGATGTCTGTGAGCAGCCGTTTCGCCGACGCGCCGCGGACTCTGTCGCGATCCAGAACCTCGTAGGCGTGCCAAAGCTTCTCGGGCGTCCACGCGCGCGGCGGCGCCTGGATCGCGTCGGCCAGCGCCCTGACATCATTGAATGAGAGGCGCTTCGAGTAGGGCTGCGCGTAGAAGAACTGGAGCGCGTCGATCTCGTCTCTGTTCTCCTCGATAAACCGCTCGAACGAATCTACCAGCACGCGTGCCTTCTCCCTTGCCTCGTCGCTCGGGCCGGCCTCGAGCACCTCATCCTGTGATACTTCATCGATCACCTGCTCGAGCTCGCGCTTGAGGTCCTGGATGAGCGTGCGCAGCTGCGGCCGCGTCGCGAGCGGCTCGGTCGCGCGTTTGAGCAGCGTCTCGGCGGCCTGCTTCACCTGCTGTTCAGTTGGCTCCGCGCCGTCCGGCACATCGAAGGTCCGGCATGCCGCCTCGATCTGTCGATCCGGGTCCAGACCGTTGACGATCGCGCGGCAGATTTCGGCGAGGCCGGGACCGCCGGACGTCTCGGCGATTCGTGCGTGCTCGTCCGGCCCGCACTGCTTGTCCAGCCGCGACAGGCGGCTGGCGAGCGTCGAGAGCAGCGCCGGGTCGGTGCCGCCCATCGCGACGTGCTCGAGCAACGCCTTGAGGCTGACGGTCGGTTTTCGATCGAGCGGCTGCGTGTCGGCGAGCTGGGTTTCGGTCATGCCGACGCAGTCGACGATCACGAAGTGCGTCTTGGCGACGGCGTCCTCGCCGCTCACGGCGCGTAGCTCGTTCGGATCGATCACGCGCACGCCGCGCCCCTTCATCTGCTCGAACAGCACGCGGCTCTTCACCGCACGCATGAACATCACGATCTCGATCGGCTTGATGTCCGTGCCCGTCGCGAGCATGTCGACCGTGACGGCGATTCGCGGGTCGTACTGGTTGCGGAACTGCTGGATCAGGTCGCGCGGATTCGCGGCCGTCACCTTGTACGTGATCTTCTGGCAGAAGTCGTTCCCGCGGCCGAACTCATCGCGCACGATCTCGACGATGTCCTCCGCGTGGCTGTCGTCCTTTGCGAAGATCAGCGTCTTCGGCACCTCCTTGCGGCCGGGGAAGATGTCTATGGGCAGCTTGTTGTGGAATACGCGGATGATCGTTCGGATCTGATCCTTCGCGACGACGCGGCGGTCCAGCTCGTTCGGATCATAGGTCAGGTCTTCGTCCGGCGTCTCCCAGCGCACGGCGCGCGTCTCGCGGTCGCGGTAGCCGAGCATGGTGTCCGGGCGGGCTTCGACCGTCGAGCCGCGCTCGGTGATCTGCGTGCGAATGTTGTAGACGTCGAAGTCGACGTTGACGCCGTCGGCCACCGCGCGCGCGTGGTCGTACTCCATCACGAGGTTCCTGTTGAAGAACCCGAACGTCTGCTTCGACGGTGTCGCCGTCAGGCCGATGAGGAACGCGTCGAAGTATTCGACGACCTGCCGCCAGAGCGTGTAGATCGAACGATGCACCTCGTCGATCACGATCACGTCGAAGTATTCGGGCGGGCACCTCGAGTTGTAGACCACGGGCAGCGGCTCGGCCAGCGCGCGGCCGCTCGTCTCGAATTGTGATTGCTCCTCCACAATAGGATCGAGCTCGGGCTCGCCCTTTAGCATCGAGTAGATGCGCTGGATCGTCGAGATCACCACCCGGCTCGAGTCCATGATCGTATTCGAGGTCAACCGCTGCACGTTGTAGAGCTCCGTGAACATGCGGTGGCTGTCGGGCGATCGATACGCCTGGAACTCCTTCTCCGCCTGTTCGCCGAGGTTCGTGCGATCCACCAGGAAGAGCACGCGGCGCGCGCCGGCGTACCGGATCAGCCGATGGACGGCGGTGATCGCCGCGATCGTCTTGCCCGAGCCCGTCGCCATCTGGATCAGCGCGCGTGGGCGATTCCGCTTCAGCGATCGCTCGAGCTTCGTGACCGCCTCGAACTGGTTCGGGTAGAGAAAGCCCCGCTCGAGCGGCGGCAGTGTCTCTATGCGCGCCCGGAACGACGCCGGGCGCGTGTCGTCCGCCGCGGTGTGGAAGCCGCCCTCCTCCGCGTGCAGACGCTTGACCCACGCGTCCAGCGTCTCGGCCTGGATCCAGTCGGCGAGCGTTTCCGGCCGGTGGATGTGCGACAGATTCATGGAGATCGGCCGAGTCTTCGGCTCGGGGTCGAGGCCGTTGATGAAGCGCGTCTCGACGCCCGTGCTCATGTACAGGAACGGCAGCGGCGTGACCGGAGGGTTGAGCCCGGCCGGGAGGCCTGCAGCGTACTTGCCCGCTTGCAACTCGACGTTGATCAGACGATACCCGGACGGTTTCGCCTCCAGCGCGCCGACGGCCTTGCCGTCGACGAAGAGCAGGTAATCAGCGAACCCGTGGCCAGGAGCCATCTTGAACTCGCGTACCGCCACGCCGGGACCGGCGGCGAGGTTCATGCTCGCACGGTCCTGGACGATCCAACCCGCCGCCTCCAGGGCTACGTCAATCTGCTGGCGGGCCTTCTGCTCCGGCGTCGGCGTCATTCCTTTTGTGTGGTGGGTCAGGCGAGTGATGCCCTGTGTCCCGCGGCCAAGTCCCCCTCAGTGTATGAACAGAGCGAACGGCATCGAGTAATCGCTTACCCCGAATTCGTGACCAGTCTCCCTCCGCGGTGGCTCGACTGCTGTGCCTCGAGTCGACGGACTCTTCAGGGCGGGCGTTGGGTTGGTTGCCCCAGAATCCGATCGATCTCTTGCAGCGCCTGACTCGCCTCGGCGTTCTCCGGATCGAACTCGACGGCGCGTTCCAAGGCGTCGCGAGCGGCGGGCAGGTCTTCGATGGCGACGAGTGCGCGGGCGAGGTTGACGTGTGCGGGTGCGAGTGACGGGTCGAGCGCGGCGGCGCGCCGGTAATGCTCGATGGCCCGGCGTGGATCGTCGGCACGCAAGTACATGTTGCCGAGGTTGAAGTGCGGCAGCGGGTCGTAGGCGTTCGCGGCGATCGCGCGCTGATACGCGGCGACCGCACCGGCCGCATCGCCGCGGGCGGCGCGCGCGATGCCGAGGTTCACCCATGTGAGTGAGTTGGTCGAATCGCGCGCGAGGCTCTGTTGGTACGCGTTCTCGGCGGCCGCGGGGTCGCCGCCAGCGGCGTAGGCGAGGCCGACGCTGAGCAGAGTCGGTGCGTGGCCTGGTCGCACCTCGAGCGCCTTGCGATACGTCGCGATTGCAGCGGCCGCTTCGCCCGCTTCGCGGTGTTGGTCGCCGAGAAATCCGAGCAGCACGCCCCAGCGCAGGCGGACACGGCGTTCCCGTTCGCCCAGCTCGCGGATCGCATCCACGAGGAATTGACGGGTCGGCGTGCGGTCGCCACGGGCGTAGTGGAGGGCGGCCAGGGCCGCGGCGGCGATGTCGTCATTCGCGTCGTCCGCCAGGAAACGAAGCTGCCCGGCCGTCTCCTCATCGAGCTCGCCGGCGTCCGGCCGCGACACGGCGGTCAGCAGCTCGGCGAGCGCGGCGAAACGCGCCATTGTGTGCTGGCCCGCGGTATCGGTGGCGAGCCCGACGAGCTCGGGCACGGTCAGAGATGACGAAGGCGGTCGCGCGTCGCTGACACCCTCACCCGGCGCTACGCGCCGCCCTCTCCCCGAGGGAAAGGGCTGTTGGGACTCGGCGGCTGTCGGCTGTCGGATCGCGGCCGGCACGCGGCGATCGGCGCTCCCCGGGAGAGAGGGCTGCCGTTGAGCTGTGTCGGCGGCAGCGAGCCGAGCGACGACGGGCGGCTGCGGCTTCAGCTCGCCCCACCAGCGGTCGACATCGGCCTGTAGCGTCTCGACGTTGTGATCTTCATGGCAGAGCTGACAAGCGACCTCGACCCCGAGACGCGCATCGAACGCCGGACGCGGGATCGGGATCGTGTGATCCGAGCGCGCGTAGCGTAACGCGGTGCCGACCTCCGGCTCCTGGAGATAGGGCATGTGACACGCGACGCAGCGGCTGCCCTCCGATTCGGCGGCGTGGTGCGTGTGGCGCTCCGGTGCCACCGCCTTGCTCGCATGACACGCGGTGCACTGGCCATCATCGAATCGACCCGTGAGCTGCCGGCCTTGCACGTCGCGGTAGCCCTGGCCGTGCGGCTCGTGACAGTCGACGCACGTCATCGAGCCATTGCGGTAGCACGCGCTATAGAGGTGGCCCTGCTGATAGCCGAACGTCCGGATACGCCCGTCCGCGAACACGGGTGACTCGCCGAGCAACGGCAACGCCAGACTGTAGTGTTCGGCGAGCGGCTCGCCCGGCAGATCGCCGGGGCTCAGCGCGTCTTTCAGCGCGTGGCAGCGGAAACACACCTCGAGGGACGCGTCTTCAGACAGCGTCGCCAGCGAGCGCATCCCGATGTCCGCCGCCTCCACGATTCGGCCGCTGCGCGCGAGCCCGACGTGCACGCGACCCGGGCCGTGGCACGACTCGCAGTTGATCGTCAGGCCGACCAGACGCGTCGCGTGCGGCCGGCCCGGCTGGGGCTCGACCGTGATCTGGCTGCCGTGGCAGCCCTGACAGCTCGCGAACCGAGCGACGTCGCCGAGCACGCGAACGGGCGGCCAGTCACCGCAATCGGCGAGCGCCATGTCCTCCGTGATCGGCACCCAGCCGCGGTCGAGCCGCGTACCCGTGTTGCAGAACCACACCCCCTCGCGGCGGACCAGCTCGAACGGCAGGAACCGCAACGTGCCGTCTTCGTAGCGCGTCACGAAACCTTGCGTCCCGCCGCCGACCATGTGGCCGCCGCCGATCACACCGTCCACACGTAGCATCCGATCTTCACGGCCCTCCTGCGCAACGACGAACGCGAACTCGCCATCGACCGCACGCGGCGTGACCGTGGCATTGCGAAACCGGATCGGCTCGCCGTCGAACGCCCGCAACGGCGTCACCCGGCCGAGCTCTCCGCCCGCCCGACCGTGCGTCGAAGACAACCACGCGTCGTACTGTGCGCCATGACACTCCGCGCACGTCTCCGCGCCCGTGAACTCCTCGAAAGCCACACTCGCCGCGGCAGCCGGCGCGACCGGCCATGGCGGAAACGCTTTGTCCGCCCCTTCCCCACGGACACGATCGCCGCGCATGACCACAACAATGATCACGGCGGACAGAGCGATTACAGCAGCGATCGACAGATAGAGCCGAGACCCGCGGAACGCCTGGAGCAGCAGCGAACGTGAACCCGCGTTCGCTGCCGTTGAAGCACGAAAACCCTTCGCCTTCGAATCGGCCTCCGGTGCCCGGGCCCCGTGTGGACCGGGAGATCCCTCTCCGGCCTGCCGAGCTCGCGCAGTGTCCCCTCTCCGACGGCCTCCCGCCGCTGGTCCCCGGTGCCTCCGCTTCCCGCTCATCGGCCCTCCGCCCACGCCGGACCGCGACATTTGCAAAGCTGACGGATGTACGCCACCAGCCCCGCGATCTGACGCGCCGTCAGACTCTCGGCGAACGCAGGCATCTCGGGACTGCCGCCTAGGATCGCGCCGCCGGCGTGGATACCGTCGAACAGCGTGTCGTCGGGCCGCCGGCTCATCGAGTCCGCGCTCGCGTGGACGGCGGGTGAGGCACGCAGGTACCGCGCGTTGTAGCCGTCGCCGCGACCCTCCGCACCGTGACACATCGCACACCGAGCCGCGTAAAGCGACGAGCTCC
>JBOHRM010000367.1:0-8979 GCA_050732715.1 Longimicrobiales bacterium | reverse complement strand
GACCTGTACCGGCTGCGCTACCTGGCCGAGGAGCTGCTCAAGAAGGAGCTCGAATCGGCGCCGGGGGTGGCGGCCATCAAGGTCAACGGCGGGTACGAGGAGGAAATCCAGGTGCGCGTCGACGAGGGGAAGCTCTCCCTGGTCGGAGTCGGCATCCGCGACGTCAACGAGCGCCTGAGCCAGGAGAACGTCAACCAGGCGGGCGGCAGCCTGTACGAGCAGGAAGCGCGCTACCTCGTGCGCTCGAACAACGAGTTCCTCGACGTCGACGACGTCCGGGAGACCGTGCTCGTCTCGGAGGGCGGCCGCACGGTCCGGGTCCGCGACATCGCCGACGTGCGGCGCGGCCACAAGCGCCGCGAGGTGGTGACGCGCTTCGGCGGCGGAGAGGCGGTCGAGCTGGCGCTGTACAAGGAAGGCGACGCCAACACTGTGCAGGTCGCGCGCGCCGTGCTCGCACGGCTCGACGTCGTGCGCGGCGAGCTGCCCGAAGGGATCGAGCTGGTCAAGGGGGTCGATCAGTCCGAATTCATCCGCGCGTCGATCCGCGAAGTGCTGATGAACGCGTTGATCGGCGGCGCGATCGCGATGCTCGTGCTGCTGTTCTTCCTCAAGAATCCGATCAGCACGGTGATCATCGGGCTGTCGATCCCGATCTCGATCGTCACGACGTTCTTCCTGATGTACCGCACCGGCACGACGCTCAACATCATGTCGCTCGGCGGCCTGGCCCTCGGCGTCGGCATGCTGGTCGACAGCGCGATCGTCGTGCTCGAGGCGATCTTCAAGCACCGCGAGGCGGGGGTGCCGGCGTTCGAGGCGGCGCTGCGTGGCGCGTCCGAGGTGGGCAAGGCCGTAGCGGCATCGACGTTCACCACCGTCGCCGTGTTCTTGCCCGTGGTGTTCCTGCAGGGGATCGCGGCCCAGCTGTTCCGCGACATGGCGCTCGCGGTCTCGTTCTCGCTCCTCGCGTCGCTCGCGGTGTCGTTGACCTTGATCCCGATGCTCGCCGCACTGCTCGGCAGTGTCGGCGCCGGCGCCAGTGGCGATGCCGGCCGGGCTGCCGCGGGGTCCGACGCACGGGTCGGCCCCGTGCGCCGCGCCATGCGTTTCGTGCTCGTGAGCGTGCCCGGCACCGTGCTCAAGCTCGCGCGCATCGCGGTCTACTGGCTCGGCCGAGGCCTCGCGCTAATCGCGTGGCCGGTTTCCGGCGCGTTCGACGCCTGGCTGTCCGTCGTGACGCGCGGCTATCCCGGCGTGCTGCGCTGGGCGCTGCGCTCGCGCGCCCTCATTCTCGCCGTCGCGCTCGCCGCGTTCACGGGAAGTATGCTGGCGATCCCGCGGCTCGGTTTCGACCTGATCCCGGCGTTCTCGCAAGGCGAGTTCAGCTACCGCGTCGAGCTGCCCGAGGGCACGCCGCTCGAGGTCACCGACCGGTTCCTCGCCGAGACGCAACGGGTCCTGGCGGGTGACGAGCGCGTCGCCAGCGTCTCGAGCATCGCTGGCGGCAGCGGCCTGTCCCTCGCCAGCACCGGGACCGAGGGTGAGAACGTCGGCAGAATCCAGGTTCGGATCGCCCCGGGCCTCGGGGCGGACGTCGAAGATGACATCATCGAGGTGCTGCGCGATGCCCTGGCGCAGGCCGACGGCGTACGCTTCGAGTTCGAGCGGCCCACGTACTTCAGCTTCCGAACGCCGATCGAGGTCGAGGTGTACAGCGACGACCTCTCTGAGCTGCACAACGGCGCCGCTGCCCTGCGCTCCCGGCTCGAGCGGGTCCCGGGCGTCGTCGACGTCCGGTCTTCCGCCGAGCTCGGCAACCCCGAGCTCCAGATCGTCTTCGATCGTGACAAGATGGCGCGGCTGAACCTCGCGCTCGGCGACGTCGCACAGACGGTGCGCAACAAGATTCAGGGCGAGGTCGCCACGCGATTCCTGGAGGGCGACCGCGAGATCGACATCGTGGTGCGCTCGGTCGAGCCGACCGCCGCGTCGGTCGAGAGCGTGCGTCGATTCATCGTCGCGCAACGCGGCGGCGTGCCGATCATCCTGAGCTCCGTCGCCGACATCAGGCTGGCGGAAGGCCCATCTGAGATCCGGCGGCTGGGACAGAAACGAGCCGCCGTGGTGTCGGCCAACGTCACGGGCCGGGACATGGGCGGCGTCGCGGCGGACGTACGCTCCGTGCTCTCCGATCAGCTCATGCCCGCGGGCGTCACCATGGAGCTGTCCGGCCAGGAAGAGGAGCGCGCCCGCTCGCTGCGCGGGCTCATGCTGGCGATGGCGCTCGCGATCTTTCTCGTCTACCTCGTCATGGCCTCGCAGTTCGAGTCGTTCCTGCACCCGTTCGTCATCATCTTCAGCCTGCCGCTCGGCGCGATCGGCGTCGTCGCGGCGCTCGCGCTCACGGGTCAGAGCGTCAGCATCGTTGCCATGATCGGCGCGGTCATGCTCGCCGGCATCGTCGTCAACAATGCGATTGTTCTGGTCGATGCGGTCAACCAGCGGCGCAGCAGCGGCATGACGCGCGCCGACGCGCTGGTCGCGGCGGGCAGCGACCGGCTGCGCCCGATCCTCATGACGTCGGCGACGACGGTGCTCGGGCTGCTGCCGATGGCGCTCGGCCTCGGCGAGGGTTCGGAGCTGCGTGCGCCGCTCGCGATCACCGTGATCGGCGGCCTGACCCTCGCGACCCTGCTCACGCTCGTCGTGATCCCCGTCGTCTATACGCTCGTCGACCGCGGTGAAGAGGCGGTCAGCCCGGAGGCGGCGGTCGCGGCCGCGGCCGCGCGCGAGCACCTGGCCCTCGGCGGCGCCGGAACCTGGGAACGCGGGCGTCCCGCCCGCGCGGGCGAGGCACTGCGATGAGCCTGCCGCGGCTAGCCGTGCGGCGGCCGGTGACCACGGCGATGCTGCTCGTCAGCATCCTCGTAATCGGCGGTATCGCCGCGTTTCGCCTGCCGCTCGCCTACCTGCCGAAGGTCGACTTCCCGTTCATCGGCGTCGAGGTGCCGTACCCGAACGCGAATCCGCAGCAGATCGAGCGCGAAATCACCAAGCCGGTCGAGGAGATGCTGGCAACGCTGCCAGGCGTCAACCGGCTCAGCTCGAATTCGAACGCCGATGGCGCGCAGTTCTTCGTCGAGTTCGATTGGGGCAACGAGCTCGACGTCGTCCGCATGCTGGTCTCCGAGAAGATGGACCAGGTCAAGCCGGAACTGCCGGAAGGGATCGGCCAGATCGTCATCTTCTCGTTCAACACCGCGGACATCCCGGTCGTTCAGGGCCGCATCTCGTCGCGCGGCGTCGATCTCGCCGCGGGCTACGAGCTCATCGAAGCGCGCATCCTCAACCGGCTGCGCCGCGTCCCGGGCGTCGCGCGCGTCACGCTCGGCGGCGTCGCGCCGCGCGAGATCTTCATCGACCTGATCCTCGACAAGGTCAAGCTCCACAGCGTCGACGTCGGCGCGCTCATCGAGAGCATGCAGGGCGCCACCGGCAACCTCGTGCTCGGCCAGGTCGACGACTCGGGTCTACGCTTCACGGCGCGCGCGGTCGGGGCGTTCCTGTCCGTCGAGCAGATCCGCAACTTGCGCGTCAACCAGAGCGGGCTACGGCTCGCCGATATCGCCGAAGTTCGGTACGAGCAGCCTCCGATGAATGAGGGCCGCCACCTCAAATGGCACGTACGCGGTCGGGCTCGAAGTGTTCAAAGAGTCGACCGCGAATACGGTCGAGGTCGTCGAAAACGTCTTCCGCGTGCTCGAGCAAGACATCGGCGAGGATCCGCTGCTCCAAGGCATCAACGTCTTCGTCTGGGAAGACCAGGGCGAGATCATTACCAACGGCATCCAAGGGCTGCTGCTGGCCGGACTCGTCGGATCCTTGCTCGCCGTGTTCAGTCTCTACTTCTTTCTGCGGCGCCTCGACTCCACGCTCATCGTCTCGCTCTCGATTCCCTTCTCCGTCATCGCCGCCTCCGGGATCCTGTATTTCATGGGCAGCAGCCTCAACATCCTCTCGATGATGGGGCTGATGCTGGCGGTCGGGATGCTCGTCGACAATGCCGTCGTCGTGCTCGAGTCGATCGATCGACGCCATCGCACCGAGGACGACCGCAACGAGGCCGCGCTCGGCGGCGCAAGCCAAGTCGCGCTCGCGGTGGCGGCGTCGACGCTCACGACTGTGATCGTGTTCCTGCCGCTGCTGGTTGGGGACAACACCGACCTCGGCACGTGGCTCAAAGAGATCGGCGTGTCGATCACCATCGCGCTCGGCTGCTCGCTGTTCATCTCGATGACGCTGATCCCGCTGATGGCCGCGCACGTGCTCGGCCGGCGTCGCTCGAAACCGATCCCCGCGGTCGAATGGCTCGAGCACCGCTACGCGCGCATCCTGCGCTGGACGCTGCACCACCGCCTCGCGACCTTTGGCTTGCTGATCCTCGTCCTTGCCGCGGGCCTGGCGCCGTTCTTGGCCGGCCTGGTCAAAGCCGAGATGTTCTCGGGCGCCCGCAACGAGCGACTCTTCCTCGGATACGAGTTCGCCGATTTCACGTACAAGTCGGACGCCGAGCGGACCGTCGACCGGGTCGAGGCGTTCCTCGCGGACAGGCTGAGCGGCTACGGCGTCGAGTCTATGTACAGCTATTACGGAGAGAACAACGCCTCGACCACGCTGACTCTCGCGAACAAGAACTTCGACGACGACGAGGTAAGCGCACTGCGCAAGCGCATCCGCGAGGAGCTGCCCGTGCTGCCGGGCGTGCGCCTCGTGTTCGGTGGCGACTCAGATTCGGAAGGCGGCTCGACGTTCTTCGCCGTGAAGTTCTTCGGTCAGGACACGCGCCTGCTCGAAGGGTTCGCGACCGAGGCCGCGCGCCGGCTCGAGACCGTCGACGGCGTGCAGGATGTGCGCACGCCGTTCATGCAGGCGCAACGCGAAATCCAGGTCACGATCGACCGGGACAAGGCGACGCGACTCGGCCTGAGCGCGCGTGACATCGCCGACATCTTCTCGTTCACGCTCGGTTCACTGCGGCTGCCGCGCTTCAACGCCGGCGCGCGCGAGGTCGACACCTGGCTCGGTCTGCGCCTCGAGGACCGCGAAAATCTGGCCGACCTGCGCGCCCTCCCCGTCGGCGGCGGCGACGGCCGCGCGCCCGTGCTGCTCGGCGACATCGCGCGGTTCGAGATCGTGCCGCGGCCCAAGCGGATCACGCGCGAAAACCGCAAAGTCCGCATCGAGGTGTACGGCACCTACGAAGGCGGCGACTGGCCGAGCGCGATGCGCGAGATCGAGGGGCTGATGAACGCGTTCGCGATGCCGCCGGGCACCTCCTGGGGATGGAACGACCGCATCATCGAGCAGCAGGGCGAGACGCAGCAGATGATCGTCAACCTCCTGCTCGCGCTGGTGCTCGTCTACCTCGTCATGGCGTCGCTGTTCGAGTCGCTCGCCCAGCCGTTCGCCATCCTCGTGTCGATCTTGTTCGCCCTGCCCGGCGTCGCCTGGTCGCTCGCCTTGACCGGCACCGACTTCAACCTCATGGCCCAGATCGGCATCCTGATCCTCATGGGCATCGTCGTTAACAACGGCATCGTGCTGCTCGATCAGGTCAACCGCCTGCGCCGCGCCGGCCTCGCCCGCGACGAGGCCATCTTCCAGGCCGGCCGCGAGCGGCTCCGCCCGATCCTGATGACGGCGACGACGACGATCGTGGGCCTGCTGCCGCTCGCCGTGCGCGGTCCCAACGTCGGTGGCCTTTTCTACTTCCCGCTCGCCCGGACGGTCATCGGAGGGCTTGTAACTTCGTCGCTGCTCACGCTCCTCGCCCTGCCCTACGTCATGATCGGCGTCGAGGCCGTCGCCGCCTGGTTCCGCAGCGTCTGGCAACATTCCCAGGCACGGCAGAGCTAAACGGCGGCGGCCACCGAGCCGACACTCGAAAGCTGAGATCGACCCGGTAGCCGCCCTCGCGGCCTCACCCCCGCGGCACCGGTTCGAGACGGACGATAGGCGTCGGTGCGCCGTCACGGTTGTCGACGGCAAGGTAGATGTAGCCGTCGGGGCCCTGTCGCACGTCGCGGATGCGGCCGATCCCCTGGAGCACGGTTTCGCTGCGGACCACGTTCGTGTCCTCGAGCACCAACCGGTCGAGCGTCTGGCCAGCGAGACCGCCGGCGAAGAGGTTGCCACGCCAGCCGCTGAAGCTGTCACCCGTGTAGAACGTCAGGCCGGACGTCCCAACGGACGGCACCCAGATGTGCGCGGGCTGCTCCATGCCTTCGCGGTGGGTGCCGTCGTGGATCGCCTCGCCGCTCCGGTAGTTCACGCCGAACCCGATCACGGGCCAACCGAAGTTGAGGCCGGGGCGCACGAGATTCAGCTCGTCGCCCCCCTGCGGCCCATGCTCCGTGATCCAGATCGCGCCGGTTTCCGGTTGGATGGCGAGACCCTGGGGATTCCGATGACCGTAGCTCCAGATCTCGGGCATCGCGCCGTCGCGGCCGACGAACGGGTTGTCGGCGGGGACGCGGCCGTCGTCATGAAGCCGGATCGTGACGCCGTGGTGATTCGATAGGTCCTGAGCCGGGTGTGCCTCGAGCTCGCCGCGCGGCGGCGCCTGGCGGTCACCGACCGTGAGGAACAGGAAGCCATCCGCATCGAAGGCGAGACGGCACCCGAAGTGGCCGCGCCCGCGCGTCTGCGCCTCGAAGATCTGCTCGACGTTGCTGAGCTGATCGTTCTCGAAGCGGGCACGCACCACCGCGGTTGTCGCACCCTCCTCCCCTTCCAACGGCTTCGAGAAGCTGATGTAGAGCAGCCGGTTCGTCTCGAACTGCGGGTGCGGTACCACATCGAGCAAGCCGGCCTGGCCCTCCGCGAGCACCGCCGGCACACCTGCAACGGGCTCCGGCAACAGCGTGCCGTCACGGATAACACGGAGCCGGCCGGGCCGCTCGGTCACGAGCACGTCGCCGTCCGGCAGGAACGCGATCGACCAGGGGTGCACGAGGCCCTCCGCCACCGTGACGACGCGAAAGTCGTGTTCCGCGGATCGGTACTCGGTCATCTGCGCGGAGGCCGGCGCTGCGGCCGTGGCTGCGAGCATGGCAATAGCGAGCACGTCTCGGGTCGGGGCCATCGATCGTTCCTCCGTGTTTTCGGTCGTTCGGTCCTGCAAGATGGGCACGCGCCCGCGTTGCCGCGAGTCCTGGGACGGTCGGGCAGCGAGTGGTTGCGCGTGTGCCGGTGTGTGAGCGGCCGCGAACCGGCGGCGCCCCCGCATCCCGCACGGGCCGGCGGGCGGCGCACCGGCGATCATCGTCCTGGGCGGTCAGCTGACCGGTCTCGGCTCCTCCAGCACCCGCACGATGAACAGGCCTTCACGCACGCTGGTGAATATGATGATCCCGCTGTCGAAGAACGGATAATTGCTCCAAGCGCCGCTCTGCGTCGCGCTGTGACCGGGGCCGTTGTCGTTGTACGGCGCGCTGTCGAAGAATGCGGTCTCGCGCGGATTCGTGCGGTCGCTGATGTCGAGCACGCGCAGGCCGCTGCCGTAGTTCGACATGTAGACGCGATCGCCTTTCACGTACAGGTTGTGGTCGGACGCGGGGACCGGTCCGATGTATTCATGCGCGACGACGGGATCGTCAAGCTCGGCGAGGTCCCAGACGATCGTGCGCGTGCCGGAGACGTTGCCGGCCAGCTCATCGAGCTCATCGTTCATGTAGAAGTAACGCTGCTCTTCGTCGAACCAACCTTGGTGCGCGTACGCCACGTTCGGGTAGCTGTTGCGCCCGATCGTGACCGGGTTCGCCTTGTCGCTGACATCGGCGATGTTGATCTCCGCTTCGTTCGAGCCGACACAGATCTCACGCCCATGATAGCGCGCGTCCGGGCCGCGGTAGATCAAGCACTGGGCATCGTGCGTGTAGCCCCGATCATTCGCGCCCGAACGATCATTGTAGCAGCCCGCGAACTGGGGGTTCAGCGGATCGCGCGCATCGACCATGTGCAGACCGCCGCCACACGTCTCGCCGCCGCTGTTCGCGCCGACGATGTAGAGGAAGCCCGACGCCGTGTCGGCCACGACGTTGTGCGCGCTGTGTACGTCGTCGTACGTCGCATCTGGCTCGAACACCGCGGGCGTATCCGTTACGGCGCGCAGCCGCGTGAGGTCGAAGACCTGCATGCCGTGGGCACGGGCGCCATCGGAGACGACGTACGCGTGATCGTTCACCACCTTGATGTCCCGCCATACGGACGGCGGTGAGCCCTTCGTCCGCGGGAGACTGCCGATCAGGTGCGGCCGTGCAGGGTCCGTGACATCGACGAACGCGGCGCCGTCACGTCGCGAGACGAGCGCGTAGTCTCGATTCGTCTCCGGATCGGTCCACCCCCAGACATCGTTCACCCAAACGCCGCGCTCGCCGCCCAGCGCGCTGACCGGCAGGTGAGAGACGACCTCGATGTTCGCGCACGGGAATTCACCGATCCGGCCGCCGTCGCAGCGCGTTCCCGGCGTGAGGGCCTGGCCGATCGAGTAGATCTCGCCCTCGAGCACCTGGCGCGACTCCCAGCCATCGCCTTCCCGGGCCACGGCCAATACGCGCCCCTCGCCGAAGTCGCGCGTCGGCATGCCGACGACCGCGCGGTCACCGGCCGACGCGATCGAATAGCCGAACGCGAACGGCCACGACGTGCCGTCGGCCGAGTCGGCGTCCAGTCGCATGGCGTTTTGCCAACCCCCTCGGCCGTCCGGCGCGAAACGGTAGACCGAGCCGTTCGAGTCGTTCAGGCCCGGCGCGCCCACCCACAGCTCGCCGTCGACCACGGCGAGGGCATGGCCGAAGCCCGACCCTTCTTCTGGGGAATCGGACGGCCGGAGCTCGCCCGCCGGAGTCCACGCGCCCGCGGCGTCCCGCTCGAGCACGAAAACGACGGCCGCCCCGGGAGCACCCACGTACGCTC
>JBOHRM010000366.1:0-3140 GCA_050732715.1 Longimicrobiales bacterium | reverse complement strand
CTCTCAACCACGATGTCGCGCTTGCACCCGCGACGTGCAGCGCCGGGGCGAGCCCGAACAGCAGCGCGGTCCCGAGGGTCGCGAGGAACGCGAAGCCGATGACCGGCGCGTGCATGCCCACAGCCTCTAGACGCGGGATGTCCGGTGCCGCGGTGACCAGCCAACGGAGCCCCCACCACGCCGCGAACAAACCGATGGCGCCACCCGCCATCGAGAGGGTGAAGCTCTCGAGCAGTAGCTGGCGTACCAGACGGCCGCGCCCCGCACCGAGCGCAGAACGTACTGCCATCTCCTGCCTTCGCTCCGTCGCCCGTGTCATGAGCAGGTTCGCCACATTCGCGCACGCGATGAGCAGCACCAAACACACAGCACCGAAGATGATGAGCACGGCCTCGCGCACGTCGCCAACGAGATCCTGGTGCACCCGCACGACGTTGACATCATAGCCGCCCTGGCGATCCGGGAACGTCCTCGCTAGCACAGCAGCGAGCGCAGACGCTTCCTGTTGTGCGGCCTCGACCGTCGCACCGGGCGCGAGTCGCGCCATGACTTGGAGAAAGCGGCCTCCTTCGGCGTCCAATCGTGGAGGCAGCCAAACGTCCCGCGTGCCGACGCCGCCAACCGCGTTCGTCGGCTCGAAGTCGAAGCGCTGTGGCAATACACCCAGCACCGTCCGGGGCGTGCCAGCGATCGTGAGCGTACGTCCCACGACCGACGTGTCCGCGCCGAACCGACGTCGCCAGTAGCCTTCGGCGAGAACCACCACATCCGGCCCGTCCACCACGTCCTCCGCCTCGCCATATAGACGGCCCACAAGCGGCCGGGCACCCACGATCTCGAAGTACGCGGCCGATGCGACCATGGCTCCGAGCCGCTCCGGCTCGCCCGCGTCCAACAACGTCGTGCCGCGTTCATAAAACGCAGCCATGCCGTCGAACGACCGCAGCTCATCACGCCACCTAAGGAAATTCGCGGGCGAGACCAAATTGCGAGGTTCCTCCTGGTCCGGAACTCGATAATGTTCCCAGACGGTGACCAGTCGGTCGGGGCTCTCGTACGGTAGCGGCGCCAGCAGCACGCCGTTCACGACCGCGAAAACGAGCGTCGCCGCCGCAACGGCGAGGGCAACCGTCAGCACGATCGCAATGGAAAACGCAGGACGCCGGATCAATGTGCGCATCGCCTGCCGGAACTCGGTCGACATGATACCTCCCGCGTATAGCGATGAAGAACGAAAAGGTTGGCGCGACCGCGTCCGCGCGCGGTGCCGCTCCCAGCGAACATGAATCACCACGCCGATCGCGCGCGTGATGTACCAGGCAGCAGCCACCAGCCACGGCCAGCGCGCGCGCACATCGCTGTACTCCTCGCGTAGATCGCCGACCAAGTACTCCGCGGACGCGTCGCGACCCAGCAGGGCTGCGACCAGTCGTTCCAGTGGTGGCCCAGCTCTCGTTTCTCGCATGAGATACCTGGACGCCTCGTGCGACGACCGAGGCTCGTATTCGATGTCCCGCTCCGCTCCTGGGCACGCAGGGCAGGAAACCTGTAGCGTGCCGGCCATGTCGCCCCTGGCGACACTGCCTATTTTATAGACGCTACCCACCCGGGCAAGCCCGTCGCGCCCCGGCCTTCTGAGAACGCCAGACCCTATTGCACCACTTGACAGCTACAAGAGTCCCGCGCATTGTACCTTCGACAGCTACAGGAACTGGAGAAGGGGATGGCTCCAAGCACGGACGCGTTGCGCGGTTCGATCGACCTGCTCGTGCTGAAGACGTTGTCGCTCGAGCCGATGCACGGCTGGGGAATCAGTCGTCGGATCCAGCAGCTCTCGAGCGGCGCATTGGACGTGAATCAGGGCTCGCTGTATCCGGCGCTACAGCGGCTGGAGAAGGGCGGTCTGATCAAGAGCGCGTGGGGGACGACGGACAACAACCGTCGTGCGCGCTATTACCGGCTGACTCGCGCGGGCCGTCGAGCGCTGAGCGAGGAGCTGGAGAATTGGCGCTCGTTTGTGGCCGGGTTGGAGGCCGTGCTCCGGACAACGGCCGGCTGAGAGCTTTGGATCCGCCAATGGCGGTTAGAATCCACGGCCGGGAATCCATCAGCGAACGGGTCTAAGCAGACAGCCTGGGTCGGCTGCCGTCCGCGAGATCCGATGGAGTGATCCATGAGATGGCTAGACGCACTTCGTACACGGTTGCGGCTGATCCTGTCCCGGCGATCGGCAGAGTCGCGAATGGATGAGGAGTTTCGGCTCCACATCGAGATGGAGACCGAGTCGAACGTCCGAGCGGGTATGTCGCTCGACGAGGCGCGGCGTCGGGCGTTGCTCGCGTTCGGGGGCGTCGAACGGCACAAGGAGCGGCTGCGTGATGAGCGCGGTGTCCGTTGGCTGGAGGACCTCCTTGCCGATCTTCGTTACGCCGCACGCTGGCTACGCCGATCGCCGGGTTTCGCGACCGTCGCCATCCTGACCTTGGGCCTCGGGATCGGTGCGAGCAGCGCGATCTTCAGCGTCGCCTACGGCATCCTGTACCGGTCCTTGCCGTACGACCGCCCGGAGCAGCTCGTAAGCGTTTACACGACGGACCACGACGGAGAGCGGAGCGGCACGCTGTCTCCGCCGAACTTCATGAGCAGCCGCGAGGAGAGTCGATCGTTCGCTGAGGTCGCGATTGCCGACAACGAGGACGTGATACTGACCGGGCACGGCGATTCGAGATGGTTCGAAGGTGCGGAGGTGAGCGCGGGTTTCTTCGAGGTGATGGGTGCGAAGCCGATCTCCGGCCGCACGTTCCTGGAGGGCGAGAACCTGCCCGGCGCCGACGGCGTCGCGGTGATCAGCCATTCGCTCTGGCATGAGCTGACGGGCGACCGAGCGGACATCGTCGGTCAGACGCTGATGCTCCATGCGCGTCCGCGCGTCGTCGTCGGGGTGATGCCGGCCGGATTCGACTTTCCGTTCGACAGCGATGTCTGGATACCGCTCGAATACGACGAGACGTACTCCGCTGCGAGTGCCGCGGGGCGGAGCAGCTTCTCGGGTGAATACGCCGTGGCGCGGCTGCGCGATGGTGCGACGCTGAAAGCTGCCCGAAGCGATCTGGCGGTGCTCGCGGACCGGCTCGAGCGAC
>JBOHRM010000365.1:0-4147 GCA_050732715.1 Longimicrobiales bacterium | reverse complement strand
CTCGCTCGAGCCTTAGAATACTTAGCCAACCTTCAGCAGGAACGGTGTTCGTGAAGCTCACGGTGATCTTCGTGCTGGTCGCCTCGCTGGCAGGCGCCCACGCCTGGCAGGCATCAGACTCGGTCCGTGCGGTACCCCCGGTCGCCTATCCCGAGGGATATCGCGACTGGACCCACGTCAAGAGCACAATGGTGGGCCCGGCCCACGCGAATTTCGCGAACGTCGGGGGCTTTCATCACATCTACGCGAACGAAGAAGCCATGGTCGGCTACCGTACTCGCGTGTTTCCCGAGGGGTCGATCGTCGTGTTCGATCGGCTGGAGATCCGGGACAACGAGGGCGCGTTCGTGGAAGGGCCGCGGCAGAATCTTGATGTGATGGTGAAGGACTCTGAGCGATTCGCGACGACCGGCGGCTGGGGGTTTCAGCGATTCGTCAAGGACAGCGAGACCGAGGTCGCAGACACGCCCACGCCGCAGACGTGCTTCGCGTGCCACGATAAACTGAAGAAGGACGGGCTGATTCTAGGCACCTATAGGCCATGAGCGACGTGGCGGTGGTTGAATCGAGCCATTCAGATCGTAGACCGTGACATCCATCCCACCACGCCCGGCCGGGTTCGGCCAAACACTTCACTGAGCCGCTCATCCGCCTCCACGTCTCTTGGGTTGCGACCCTGAGGGCGACCAGCCGCTCGCCAAGCTGTTCCTCGAACGCCTCGGTCCGAAACTCGACGACCCCGCTCCGGTGGCGCATCTTGTTCACGGCGAACGTCGCCAGTTCCGGGCGCAGCCCGGGAGGAGCTGCAATGGCTGAAGTGTCCACAACAAGCTGTCGTCTCGGGGCCAGATCGTAATCCCCGAGGAGATCCGCCGACGGCTCGGCCCGGAGCCCGGGGCACAGTTCGTCGTCATGTCCGGCATCGTGGCGGGCGTGGCCGTGGACGTGTTCACGCCGCTTCGCGAGGACTACCTGTGACGCCAGCGCGAGGTCCGGAGCCCGTGCCGAGCGATGCCGTCGTCGAGGACCGCGTCCGCGCGAGCTTCGCTCGTCAGCGGCTGATGCGAACGCTGGGGGCCAACCCTCAAGGCCGTCCGGCGTGGCGAGGTCGAGATCGAGCTTCCGTTCCGGGACGATCTCACTCAGCAGCACGGCTACCTGCACGCTGCAGTAATCACCGCGATCGTCGACAGTGCGTGCGGATATGCGGCGCTGACGTTGATGGAGCCGCATGTCGAAGTGCTCTCGGTCGAGTTCAAGGTGAACCTCCTCGCTCCCGCCGCGGGAGAGCGGTTCCTCGCCGTGGGGCGAGTGCTTCGCTCCGGGCGGACGCTGACGGTGTGCGCGGGTGAAGTGCACGCAATGAGTGGCGCATCTCGACAGTTGATCTGTGTCATGCAGGCGACGATGATCGCGTCCCCGGATACCGGGCTATCTTCGTGAGCGTGACCCTTCGAATGCTGACGTTAACGGCGCAAGCAGCGTCGCGTTCAGGTTCGCCGAACTGTTTTGGGGAGAGCGACGAGAGGTGCCGGGACCGTTCTCCTGCGACCGCGCCTGGCAATGAATTTGCGTTTGGCTCACGCCGGCGTCGCCTAACAGCCGTTCGATCAACTACTCGCGGATGCAAGCGTTGGAGGCCATCGGGCCGCCGACACTTCGATAAGAGGATACCGATGAACCCAGTCGACATGAGCCGGCTCGATATGGTCGCGATATCGAGCCCTGACGACGAATCGATCAACTGGACTGCGGCGTTCGCATCGTATGGCGGACACGGCGCGGAGAACACGGTCATTGTTCCGTTCTCGATCGCCCCCGGCGGACATCTGGGCTGGCACACGGACAGCCTCGAAGAGACGCAGTACATCATCGCCGGCAGCGGTGAGCTGCAACGTGACGATGGTTCTTCGCAGGTTGGCCCGGGCAGCATCTTCGTTCTGCCGAAGGACGTGCGGCACGACCTCCGGAATACCGGCACGGGGCCGCTGCTGGCGATCGCCTTCTTCTCTGGAGAGGCACTGACGCAGACCTTCGACGACATCATGCGTCCGACCAACAGCCATATCCTCAGCAGCCCGAACGCGGCTGGCGATCAGTCTACTCGGCGGGCCGCGTAAGCCTCGCCTCGAGGCGCTGCCGCACGGTAGGCCACTCCGACGCGAGTATGCTGTAATACACGGTATCGCGGACGCGGCCACCTTCGGTGACCATGTGTGAACGGAGAACGCCCTCCTCCGTCGCACCGAGGCGTGCGATCGCGGCACGGGATCGCTCGTTCAGCACGTCCGTCTTGAGCTCGACCCGAATGCAGCCGAGGTCTTCGAACGCGTGTGTCAGCATGAGAACCTTCGCCTCGGTGTTGAGAGCTGTGCGCTGCCAAGGACGCGCGATCCAGGTCCAGCCGATCTCGACGCGGCGGTTCGCCCGGTCGACGTTGCCGAATCGTGTGCTGCCTACGGCGCGGCCGCTTACACGGTCGACCGTGGCGAATGGCAGTGCCGTGCCTTGACGCTGCTGCGCCAAAGCGGCCTCGACGTACGCCGCCATAGCCTGCGGGGTTTGGACTTGGCTGACCGTCCAGCGCCAGAGATCAGTGTCGAGCCCGACATCGATGAGCATCGGAAGATGTTCCATGCCGAGAGGCTCGAGGCGAACGTGCGAGCCTTCCAACACGACAGGTTGCATAACGCCCTCGAATACCGTCCAGAATATCTGGCCTGAAATGTCGATGTCGCCGGCCGACCTCGTCGACGGTGGTCGATCGCTTGGTGCTCGAGCCAGCGCCCTCCGTATCTTCGGTCGGCCTGTAAACGACGCGACCCAGAACAGGCCGTTCAGTCGGCGTTCAGCGCCTCCGTCGCCGAAATGCGCGTAACGGCCCGTGCAGGGAAGTACGACGCCATGACGCAAACCGCCAGCATCAGCACCATGACCATCGCGTAGGTCACCGGATCCCACGCCTCGATGCCGAACAGGAAGCCTCGGATCAGCCCCGCGACCCAGAGCGATCCGAGCAGCCCCGCGCCGATCCCGGCCCCGGCGGCGGCCACGGCTTCTCGAACGACCAGCCGGACGAGCCCGCACTCCCTGGCCCCGAGTGCAATGCGGATCCCCATCTCCCGCGTGCGCGCCGATACGGACCTCGCCGTCACACCGAAGATCCCGACGGATGCGAGAACGGCGGCGAGCCCCGCGAACGTGAAGACCACGAGCGTACGGAACCGGTCATCGGCCTCCGAGTCGCGCATCATCGTCTTCATGACGCCCGACTCGGTGATGGGCGTGTTCGGATCGAGAGTCCAGACGGCCTGCTGCAGCGCCGGCAGGACCGAGCCGGGGTCGCCCACCGTACGCGCGACCAGGTAGACCCGCCGTGTCGGCACCTGCGCGATCGTGCGATAGAATCGTCGGCTCCGGCGGCTCGCCGAGCGTCTTGTGCCGGACATCCCCGACCACGCCGGCCACGGTCCAGCCTCCGATCAGACCCGTCTGGTAGATTCGTTTGCCGAGCGGCGACTCGCCCGGCCAGACCTGTTCGGCGAACGACTGGCTCACCACGATCACGTTCGGCGCCCCGGTCCATCGGACGCCGAGAGCCGTCGCCCCGCAAGGAGCGGGATTCCCATCGCCTTGTGGTAGTTCGGCAGGACCGATCGATGCCACATCGCCATAGGCGACATCGGTCCATCCGGTTCGAGTGCGAACGAACGTGACCATTTGCCGCCCGGAAACGGCAGCTCTGTGGTCGCGCTCACGGCGCTCACGCCAGGCACAGCGGCGGCGGCGCGCACCACCGCATCCTGAAATTGTCGGATCGTCTCGTCGCTCGCGGCCCGATCACGCGGCACGTCGAACGCGAACGTCGCCATCCGTTCCGGCTCGAAGCCCGGATCCATTGACATCAATCGCGCCAGACTCCGGGCGAACAGACCACTCGCCACCAGCAGTACGATGGTAAAGCCGAGTTGCACCGACACCACGCCCGTGTGCAGCGACCTCGCCCGCCGTCCGCGCGTGGACCCTCGCAGTCGAAGCGTGCTGCCCGGCCCGACCAGGCTCAGCGCCGGCGCGAGCCCGAATACGATGCCCATCACCACGCCCGTCATCGCCGCGAAACCGAGTGCGCGCACGCTCACCACCACTT
>JBOHRM010000364.1:0-5568 GCA_050732715.1 Longimicrobiales bacterium | reverse complement strand
CGCAACAAGTAAGCCGCGGTGTCGCGGCCGGCTTCCCACGCGACGCAATCTAGCACCGGCAGCAGGTCGTCAGTCGCCCAGACAGAGCACCACCAGCTCGCCGGCGATCTCCTCGTAGACGGTCTGTGCCTGCTCGATCGCGGCGAGGAACTGGGCGCGCTCGGCCGGCGTGCGCCACTCGGCGCGCTCGTCGACGCGCGCCCACAGCGCGGCCACGGCATCGGCGAGAAAGCGCGCGTCGTCCGCCGAGGTGAACGGCTGTCCGCCGCGCACCACGTAGACCGGGCTCGTGTGCGCGAACGCGTAGCTGTCACCGATGTAGCGTGATGGCGGCCCGACCACGCGCGCCGCGATCCAGCCGCCTCGCGGGAGGTCCACGGCGCCGTCGAAAACCAGCCTCGAGGAGTCTCCCGAAACCTCGACCGAATCCGCGACCCGCCCGTTCACGATGATCTCGAGCCGTTCGATCGGCGCGATCGACAGCGCCTCCGCCCGAACGCGCAGCGTGGTGGCCGCTCCGGCGTCCAGCGCGATCTCGTCACCGGGCTCGCGGCCGTCCACATCGAGGAACAGCAGCGGCCCGGTGGTCGCGAACGTCCGCTGCGCACGGATGCCGGCGAGCCAGCTCTCGAACGTCAAGGGTCCCTCGATCCGCACATATGTGCGATCGGAGCCCGGCGGCGGGTCACGCCACACGTCCGAGAAGTTATCGGTCCCGCCGGTCGCGGGGATGCGGAAGCCGCTGTTGAGCAGGCGGTAATAGAAGTCCGCGGACGCGATCTCGTCCGAGTACAGCGCGGCGACGTCATAGAAATCGCCGTGGCCGAGCGCGGCATCGACGGCGATCAAGGACGCCGCCGCATCGGCCGGCTCATCGACGGGCGAGAGGAACGGGTGCACGAACCCGGCGATCCCACCCTGCGCGTGTGTTTCCTCGATATACCGCACGTCCAGCACCGCTTGAGCGTAAGCGGTCGGGCCCACACCACCCGTGAACGGCAGCACGTACTCGCGGATGCCGAGCATCGCAATGTGCCCGAGTGAACCGCGGTACTCCTCACCGTATTGCAGGATGTGCTCGCCCGTGGACAGCGGGTGCGGCGCGCCCGTCAGATCCGGCCACCGGCCCATCAGCCGCGTGCCGTCCATGTGGATCAGCGCATTCGTCACGTGCAGGTCCTCGGCGACGAGCTGCTCGAAGAACGTTTCGTGCGTGAGGCCGAACCGCCCCTGGTGCAGGTCGTGAACGTGCGTGTCACCCGAGTACCAGCCGCGCGCCGGCAGGTCGGCGAGACGCTCGAGTCGGATCGTCACACGCGTCGCCTGGAGAGAGACGGTTCCGGGTTCCGAGTTCCGGGTTCCGGGTTGTGGTCGGAGGCGCGACTCGTTCGCGGGCGGCACATCGATCGTGACCCCCGACGGGCGGTACTCGAACCCTCGTAGCGCCTCGATCGTCGTGCGGCCGGCAGGCACCTCGATCTCGAGCTCGCCCGTCGTATGGAAGTAGTGCGTCTCGGTCGCGGCGATCACGCGATGAAAGCCGCCGTCCGGCGAGTACGCGCGCCCATCGCTCGCCTCGATGTAGATCCGCGCCGGCGTGGGACGGCCGTCCGGGCCGAGCACCTGGACCTCGAGCCGGCCCGCTGGAGACGCCGGTCGGCGCGAAGCGATCGGCACCTCGCGCCACGAGGCGCGTGGCCCGCCGCCGATGCCGGCGGTGTAGAGCGTCGTCGGCCCCGAGTGGTTCGAGACGAACGCAAAGCGCTCGCCGTCCGGCGCCGGTGTTGGCACATACTCGTCGCGTGCGTCCACCGTCAGCGCGATCGGATTGCCGCCCTCGACGGGGACAATGACGACGTCGTTCGAGCCGCGCTCGTCGGACACGTACAACAGCGACCGGCCGTCCGCCGTCCACGCCGGCTTCATCCGGTACTCGCTCTCCTCGTAGTGCACCAGCCGCGGCTCGCCGCTCGACACCGGCACCACCCACACGCCGCCCGTGCCCAGCCGGCCGCGCACCGGCGCCACGTACGCCAGCTGCGTCCCGTCCGGTGAGACCGCGGGCTGGATCCCGGGCGCCACGACCGAATCGGCGCCCGTCGAGAGATCGCGCCGGTAGATGCGGAACCCACGGTCACGCGCGCTCACGTAATAGAGGCTGCCGCCGTCGCGGCTCCACGTGGGCTGGACGTCGACCTCCGCGTCCGTCGTGACCCGCTCGACCGAACCACCCTCCGCGCTCACCACGCCGATGTCGAGGTTGCCATCGACATCGAACGACAACGCGATGCGGCTGCCATCCGGGCTCCACGCCGGCTCGAAGTGGTACGCCGCACCCGACGTCAGCGCGATCGCCTCGCCGCCCTCCGCCGGGACCTTCCAGATGTCGCCCCGCATCGAGAACGCGATCCAACGGCCATCCGGGCTCCACGCCGGATCGAGCGGCCCCGTCGACACCGCCGGCAGCATGTGCCGCTCTACCCGATCCGAATGCCCGTACCGATTCGGACCCGCGACGAGATCGATCGCGAAGAGCAGCGCAACGGCCAAGAGACCCGCAAGGAAGCCACGCCGCCCGGTCGCCCCACGTGGCCAGAGTGCGCGCCTCATCGCAGTTCTCTCGGTTGTCGCTCTACCGGCCTCTGGTCCGGGCATAGCACCCCGTTGCGGCCCTCGCGTGTTCCTAGCGCGACACCCGAGCTCGCCGGCCCGGATCGCGTCGTGGTCGGGTGCAAATATGACCCCCTTCGTGACTTTCGCCGGACTCAGGGCCGCGAGTGTCGTGCTGGGAACCACCCAGCGCCGCGTCCCGGCGCCGTATGGCCGCTCCACACGCCGCTCCCTTGCCGTCGCCGTCAAGCCGCGTCGGGGTCCGATTCCGGTTGCGGCGCGTCGCACGTCATCAGCGGCTCCGACTCGTTCTCGCTGTTCCGCCGCAGGTTCCTCCCGTGAAACCCGTCCATCGGGATCCTGTGCGTGTCGAAGACTTGACCGATGAGGTAGAACAGGATCGGGTCGTACGCCTGGAGGTCCTCCGGCGTCTGAACCCGCACGCCACCCGCGAAGCACTCGCCGTAGTTCGACCAGAACCACCACTGCACGCCCTCCGCCCAGTACTCGTTCGCGTTCGTCGTCGCGTAGTGCTCGCGACCGTCGTCGTAACGATACTTGCCCTGCGCCATCGCCTGATCGTACGCCGCCCGGACCGCCTGGTGTAGGTCCGGCTCCGCGTTGCGAATACCGCCGCCCATGATCGCGTGCGCGAACTCGTGCACGAGGATGTGCTCGCCGTAATAACGCGTGCCCGGATACCCGAGCACGTTCTCCTCCGCACCGCTCGTGGGGTTGCCGCCCAGCCCGCGCGCGCGGCGCGCCCAAAAGTCGATGTCCGCCTGCGTCACCGGCTCGTCTCGCGGAGCACCCGGCCGCTTCCGATTCGCATGCTCCGGAATGTCCGCCGTGATCTCCGTCTCCGCCATGATCGCGACCCGCCAGTTCTGCTCCATCATGGCCGCCCGGAAATCTGGCCGCGCCGAGAGCATCGTGTTCACGATGTCGCGCGCCACCAGCAACGCATCATCCGGCAGCTTCTCCGAGCTGAGCACCGGAATCCCCTGCGCATCGACGTACTTCTTGTAGAACGGGTGAAAGCCGAACGAGTCCGGCACCGCCCCGATCACCGCCCCCATGTAGTTCTCGAGCAGCGCGGGCGTTCGCGGAGCCGGCGATTCCGCCCCGTCCGGCGGCGCCTGTGCATGGATCGCCTCTGGCTCCGAAACGGCGAGGCCCAGCCCCGCGCATGCGATAACGAACGTAGCGACGCGCATCGGCACCCTCCCTCGTTGTCTCGTTTGGTCGCCTCGAGCAGCTCAGCCCGCAACGGTGAGCAGATTGTATAATATATCCGGCTTCCGAGGCCCGAAAGCACCGCGGCTCCGCAGAACTACCAACGTCGGCCGACAGGGCTTTCGGCCGCCGATTCGTTCTCAAGGGTGTCACGATCGGCGGCGGTTGCGCGTTCTTGGTCATCGGATATGTTATATGATATGCAAAGTTGCCTGGGGCGGCGATAGCCGAAACGACCTCTGGATCATCACGAGGGATACTACTTGCACTCGAAGGCCCCCAACACCGACATCGGCTGTACTGGAATGAAGGCGCTATGCGCTTCGTCGAGGCAACAATCGCTGTCCCCCCTGCGCGAGAGGGCGACGTCGTATTAGCCGCGGCGGATTTCGATGGGGACAATCGAGTTGACCTATTCGTCGGAAACAGGTCGATACCGGGTCGTGGGAACGGTCCCGGCAGTACGCTGCTGCGCAATGACGGCGGCGTGTTTCGCGACGTGTCCAGCGAGCGGGCGCCATCGCTCGGCCGTTTGCATACGGTGACAGATGCCGTCTGGGCCGATGTCACCGGTACCGGCGAGCCGGATCTCGTGATCGGCGGCGAATGGATCCCCGTTACGATCCTGGTGAACATCGATGGTCGACTTCAGGATCAAACCCAAGCGACGGGTATCTCCGAATTTACGGGTTGGTGGCAGAGCGTGGCGGTCACGGACGTGAACGGTGATGACAAGCTCGATATCGTCGCCGGCAATCTTGGCTTGAATTATCCCTATCACCCAACGGCGGACGCGCCGTTCAAGCTGTACGCCAATGATTTCGGGAGCAGGGGCCGTACGATGGCCGTACCGGCATATCACGAGGGAGGCGTTCGCTACCCGTGGTTCGGACGGACCCGGCTGGCAGCCGACCTGCCGATCCTTCTGCAACGATACCCGACGCATGACCTGTTCGCCCGCGCAACTCTCGAGAACGTCTTCGGTACCGGTCCGCTCCGTGAGGCACAGCAGTACGAAGTGCAAACCCTCGCCACGACGATCTTCAAGAACATGGGCGATGGCCGCTTCGAGCCTGAGCAACTGCCACGTGCTGCGCAGATATCACCTGTGATGGGCATCGTGTCAGGGGACTTCAACCGAGACGGCGCCATCGACTTGGTTCTGGCAGGGAATCTCGAAGAGATGGAAGCAAACATACCCAAGCTCGATGCGGGGGTGGGCCTGTTTCTGCGAGGTGATGGTACAGGGGCATTCCAGCCAGTCCCGCCAGTTGAGAGTGGACTACTGCTGGAGGGGCGTGTGCGACGCATCATTCGCGTCGGCAATGGGATCGTTGCGGGAGTCGCGGGAGGGAATGCCCTGCACGTTCAGATATCGATGCATTGAGCTGACCTGCGCCGCGCTCGACCAGCAGCGGAGAGAGCGGGGGCCACTACCTCGGAGTGGCAGCGGGCGCCGCTTTCGCGGTCCTAACGCTGGCGAATATCCGGCAGCTTCTCTGAGCTGAGCACCGAGAGTCCCGTGCGCGTCGCCGTGCTTCCTTCTTAAGGACCGGACCACCTGAGCCCATTCGTCTCAGGGGTGTCACGATCGGCGGTGCTCGCGCGTTGTCATGGAGAATCGGATATGTTATACGATATCCAAACGCGCCGATCAGCACGTGCGCCGCTGCAGTCGTTCCCAGACTCCCTGGGCGGGATCGACAGCGCGGTGGCGAAGGC
>JBOHRM010000363.1:0-7936 GCA_050732715.1 Longimicrobiales bacterium | reverse complement strand
CCATCAGCACGATCACGCCGATGAATATCAGCGAAGGCAGATTGGGCCCGCGCTTCCCTGTCCGGCGGGACCCGGCGCGATCGGTGGACCTCGAGGTCGTCTGCCGTTTCGTGCGGTTTCGCTTCTTCGACATGGAGCCATTCTGCGGTTCGGGATCCATGAACGCAAACGCGCGAGCATCTGCGGCCCGGCATCACGAGGCATGCCGCCGCCGGCCGTCGCGCGCTCGGCAGCAACGGGTACGAGCGCCGCGGCGATCGCCGGCAGATCAGCGCGCCGGCCGCAATTCCAGCCAGGGCGTCGTCCGGCCTTCGACCGCTCCCCTCGTGTACAACAGCGGGACGTTGCCCCAGGTCGGCAGCCGTTGCCGTAGAACGGGCTCCGCGGTTGCGCCGGGGCCAAAGGACACTCGAACTCATGCCCCGCGAACCAGACGAATGACCCAGACGAGAGCGAGCAGCCAAAGCCCGATCCCGAGCGCTAACACCAAAAGTCCCCCCAGGGCGGCAAGTGCAGGACGAGCCCTGAAGGCTCGGCTGTAGCCCCACAGCATGTATGCACAGACCCCGGCCGCTAAGACCCCGGCCTCGATAGCGAAGGCCGATTCCGGCACAGCATCCACGATCAGCGACGCTCCGGTCAGCAATAGCACGACATGAGCGAACAAGAACGTGTTCAGGATGAGGTGCTCGGCGTAGTTGCGGCCGCTTCGCCAAAACACAGTGCGGGACGCTGCGGCCAGGAAGAACACAATCGCCGCCGTGGATACCCGCTCCATACTTCCGCCTCCCGTCCCCCCGGTCAAACGAAACGTGAGGGCGAAGGCGGCGAAAGCCAGCGTCAAATATATGAACGGGTGGACGTACACGACTGTACGCCCCGCCAGATAGTCCCGCACCACGCCGCCGGGGTCGACCGTCAGCCGCACGATCGTGTACGTCAACCCTCGGTCGACGTCGAACACGCGTCGAAAAGCGCCGACAACCAGACCGCGGAGCGTGTGCTGCCGACTCAGGACGGGCTGGCCGCACGCCGCGCAGAACGGTCCGCCGCGTGGCGCGTTACAGGTCGCGCATCTCTCTGACTCGCCTGCCGAGATCGGTTTCTCCTCCTCGGCAATGGTGCCTAGAGTGCCGGCCGTTGCGGCTCTATGGTGAGATGCTACGAGGAATTTTCTCATCGCGTAACCTCGAGTGAGGTTTGCCCCCGGCGCCCGCCGTCACGGTGGTGATTCACGCGGCAAAACGACCGGCCGCTCGTATCCACGTCCGAGTGTGAGTCATCACGGGCCGAAGTGGACGACGTCGCCTCGAATCGATACTGATACTCGACGTTCGTCGGCGTTGGCGAAAGGGCACTCGTCGATGATCAAGCGTCGTCCCTAGGGGCCTCGGTCGGTTCCACGCGAAGCGCTCGCACAGTGGGCCCTACGCAAGCGAGCGCCGAGATCGGGTGAAGCGCCAGAACTCGCGGGAGTCGGCGCAATATCTCAGCTCCGCTCACAGTTCGCCTGGTCGCGGCAACCAGAGAGTACCTGAACCAACACGAGGAGCCAAACCAAGCGGAGGAGCCATGCAGCGCAAACTGGACGGTATCGCCTTCATCCTCAATGTTCGCGACGTCTCGCGGACGGAGCGCTTCTACACCGAGCACCTCGGCATCCAGTTCACCCGCAATACGGAAGAAGACGGCACCGTGTGGCTTTCCGCCAAGATCGGTAGCGAGACGGAGATGCTCGTGTTTCCGGGTGACCCGCAACCCGGCAACACGCCGGGCATCGTCTTCGGCCTTGCCGAGGGCGGTATCGAGACGGTCGTCGCCTCACTCGCGGCTGCCGGCGTTGAAATCGTCATACCGGTCGAGGAGGCGCCCGGCGGCTGGAGTGCCAGCTTCAAGGACGTGGACGGACACGTCATGTCCTTCTTTCAGTCGGAGTCGCTGCCAAAGCTTCTGGAGGCGTGAGGTCGTCATGGAGCCATTCAAACCGTTCCCTATCACCTCGTGTTGCTCCGCCCGGCCAAGCGACTCGAGGGTGACGCGCACTTCGCCGCGCATGTCTCCTTCATCGAGGAGATAGCGCCGCCAATGTCGTCCTGCTCGGCGGCGATTTCGAGGACCTGGTCGACGGCGCCGACGGGGCCTACCTGCTCCACACCGCGTCCCCGGCTGAGGCGGAGGACTGGGCCGCGCGCGACCCACTCATCAGCTCAGGCGCGTACTCCGCGCGTGTCGTGCCTTGGCATCTGGTCGGCATCGCGCCCGCGGCGATCGATCCGCGCTTGCTGGAGGCATCAGCGACGGAAGGCCATGGGTCCGCAGCTCGCGACAGTTCAGCGGTGCCGTGAGCCTTCGATGACGCTCTCTTCGGTTGCCTTCCCGCCGGCAGCCGGTTCGCGCGCGGAGCTGAGGTAGATCGAGTGGCCGTCCGGATCGGCGACGGCCAGTCGGCCCCTCGGCAGCTTCACCAGGGTCGCCTCGATGGACCGCGGCGGGACACCCCGGGGCGGAGAATTGCTTTGCAGTATTTCTACGACATCCGCGGCGACACCGGATCGTTTCCACGCCCGGCGCAGAGCGCTGATCCGCTGCCGCAACGCCGTGTCGGAGATACGCAGCAGGCCGACGATCTCGCGGCGGCCCAAACCGGCATTGGCCAGCAACGCGACCGTCTGCAGCGCAGGCGGCAGGGAGTCGATGAACTGCCGCGGCAGCTTCTTTCGAGGCTCAGGCGCGGATACGACGCCGTGCGCATAGACCGCCTCCCTCCTCTTGCGCCGACCCGCTGTGCGCGCGAGGAACATGGCCCGGCGCCTCAGCACGCCGGATGCCCACCGGAGAAACGGAGCGCCATCGAAGTCACGCTCCTGTTCAATCGCGGCGAGGAGCACGTCCTGAACGAGGTCATCAGCCTCGTCGGATGTGAACGCGTGCCGCAGCGCCATCTGGTGAAGGACGCGAAGGCACGACACGGATAAAGCGCCGTCAGTCATGGCGGGGCCCCGACAAGGCCGCCCCCACAGCTGCCGAGGCCATTTTGTAATCGCAAGAATCTGGAGTAGGCATTCGAACATTCTACCGAGCCAAGGGCAAGTTAGGCTTTGCGTTACGGGAGAACAAGAACGGCGACGGGCGTCCTGTTGCTGCGTCGAGGCCAATACGTGAGCTCAGATCAAAATCCGAAAAACGGCGAGATGCCGAAAATAGCATGCATGCCGACGGCAAGGACGCCGGCATGAGCGCGAAACGCTATGTAGAGTGGAACGCGATCCTTGACAACCGTTCCGATCGGTCGCAGCTTCATATATGCGTCTAGCCTATATGCGACAAGAATCCGCCGAGTAGGGAGTTGATGCAACGGTCTGGAGCTCTGATTGGGGCCGCGCGCGGGTGGGTGCGCACGTTGCTGCTGCTCTATCCGCGGGCGTTCCGGCGGCGATTCGGCGAGGACATGCGGGCCGATTTCGGCGAGCGGCTCGAGGAGTGTGCTGCCCGGGGCGTCACTGCGATAACTGTCCTTGTTGCCCAGACCACGGTCGACGTGGCCGTTGCGGCGCTCCGTGAGTGGCTGCGTCCGAGCGTTTCTCGCGTTGTCCCTTCAGTTGACGATAACCGCACAGTGCCGACGAGAGGCCGCACGATGGATCACGTGAAACTCGACTTTCGCTTTGCGCTTCGCGCGCTCGCCCGGCGTCCGGGTTTCACGGCGATCGCGGTCATTACGCTCGCGCTCGGCATCGGCGCGAACACGGCGATCTTCAGCGTGGTGAACGGCGTGCTGCTGCGATCGCTCCCGTATCTGGAACCGGATCGGTTGGCGTTGGTCTGGGCGCACGATGTCGAGGAGCCCTCGGGTCGCGGATCCATGTCGGGGCCGGATATCGACGACGTACGCGCCCTCGACGCCGTGACCGCAATCGAGGGATACAGGCCGTCGACCTTGACGCTGAACCGCTCGGGTTCGCCCGAGCTCGTACCTGCGGCGAGAGTGACGGGCGGGTTGCTCATCGTTTTCGGGCTGAGGCCGGTGCTAGGGCGCGACCTGACGCATGAGGACGATCTCGAGGATGCGCCCCGTGTCGTCGTAGTCAGCCACGACTTCTGGGAAACTCGCCTCGGCGGGCGTCCGGAAGCAATCGGCACAATGCTCGAGCTGTCCGAGAGGAGCTACGAAGTCGTCGGTGTCGCACCCGCTGCATTCAGCTTCCCGGTCGGCGGTTCGTTCGGCTCCGAGAGCGTGCAGCTTTGGACAGGGCACAACCGAGACCGCGAAGGCTGTGCGCGTGGCTGTCGCACGTTCGGCGCAATCGCACAGCTCGCGCCGGGCGTTTCTGTCGAACGTGCCTCCGCCGAGCTCGCGGCCCTCGCCGCCACGCTGTCGGACGAGCATCCGACGAGCAACTCTGAGAAGAGCCTGCGCTTCGAGCCGCTCGATGATTTCATGGTCGGCGACGTGCGCCGACCGTTGTGGATCGTTTTCGGCGCGGTCGGCTTCGTGCTGCTGATCGCGTGCGCGAACGTGGCGAACCTGCTGCTCGTGCGCGCGTCGGCTCGGCGCGGCGAGGTTGCCGTGCGTGCGGCGTTGGGCGCGAGCCGTCGTCGACTCGTGGCGCAGGTGTTGGTCGAGAGCCTTGTTCTCGCGTTCGCCGGCGCGGCGCTCGGTCTTTTGCTGGCCGTCGGCGGCGTCGAGATCCTGAAGCGACTCGGTCCGGATGCCGTCCCGCGAATTGACGAGATCTCGCTCGATGCCACCGTGCTCGCGTTCTCGTTCATCGTGGCGATCGGCGTCGCGCTGTTGTTCGGCCTGAGTCCGGCCCTGCGCATGGCGCGCACGTCGCTCGTCGAGAACCTGCGTAGCGAGACGCGCGGGGGGCAGCACCCACGCGAAGGTTGGACCCGCGCGCTGCTCCTCTCGGCCGAGATCGCGCTTTCGCTCGTGCTATTGGTCGGCGCAGGCCTGCTGATGCGGAGCTTGATCAAGCTGTACGATATCGACCTCGGCTTCGAAGGCCGCGAGGTCGTACGTTTTGAGCTGTTCCTTCCCGAAGGCCGCTACAAGTCGCTCGCGACATCCGCGGCGTTCTATCGGACGCTGGAAGAGCGTATTTCGGCCCTCCCTGGCGTCGAGGCCGTGGGCTCCGCGTTCGGCGCTCCGTTCAAGTCCGAATATACTACGAACGCGCTACGATTCGACGGCCGCCCTGTACCTGCGCCAGGCGATGAGCCGTATGGATGGCTACGCCTGGTAACGCCTGGCTACTTCGATGCGATGCAGCTGCGTTTACGCCGTGGTCGGCTTCTCCGATCGATCGATCGCGCCGGCACCATCCGCGTCGCGGTGGTCAACGAAGCATTCGTCCGCGAGAACTTGGGAGGTGATGAACCGATCGGCGAGCGATTCAGCATCACAGTGCACCGCTCAATGACATGGACCATTGTCGGCGTCGTTGGCGATGTACGCCAGAGCCTCAAGGGCGCATCACAGCCAGAGGTGTACGTGCCGCATGCGCAGTATGTACCAGGGTGGCCGTTAACGGTACACGTCCGCAGCCGCGCGCGTGCGAAGAGCCTCTTGACGGCAGCCCGCGAGCAGGTCCGTGCGCTCGATCCAAACTTGCCACTCCGGAACCCGGAAACGGTGACCGAGGCAATTCGACAGGATGCTGCGCCGACTCGCTTCCTTCTGCTTCTCGTCGCGCTGTTCGCCGGCCTGGCCGTCGCCCTCGCTACGGTCGGGCTCTACGGCGTCACATCGTACCTGGTTTCGCGGCGCACCCGCGAGATCGGCATACGTCTCGCGCTCGGTGCGTCACGCGTGAGCATCACGCGCCTCGTGCTCCAACACGCGCTCTGGCCGGCCTTGCTCGGCATTGTCGGAGGACTGCTCGCTTCGATCGTGGTGACCGGCGTGATGCGCAGCCTGCTGTTCGAGGTCGAGCCGATCGATCCGCTTGTGCTCAGCGTCGTCAGTGTGCTCTTGCTCGCAGTCGCGGCGCTCGCCAGCATGCTGCCGGCGCGGAGGGCGATGCGCGTCAACCCCACGGAGGCGCTGCGCAGCGAGTAGGCAACAACATCTTCCGTCAGCTGATTTCAGCTGATATCGAGATCGATGCGCCAGAATGGTTGACACAGCGATTGGAATCGCGAGCTGACAACCCTTGGCCGGGCGGAGCGTGTCTCATGGAGGTGTGACCGACCTCTTGGAGGCTCCGTGCTCCCTGCCACGTCCCGCTGGTGCGTCGCACTTGCACTGCTGCCGTTTGCCGATGCGCCGCCCCTCCGGGCGCAGGCGCTTCCTCCGGCGCAGGCCGCCGCCATCGACTCGTTCGTGCTCCGGACCATGCAGGTACGCCGCATCCCGGGCGTGGCGGTGGCGGTGGTCGATGATGGGCGAGTGGTGTATCGCAGGCGGGTGGGCGGACGCGCAACTTCACGTTCTGGCTGACGGCAGGTGGCCGCGCGGCGCACGTGGCCATCGCCAACGAGAACGACTACTGAGCCGGATGGCGATCCGCGCCCTCCGTTGACGGGGGCGCCTCCGCGCACTCGATCGCCGACTGGCGAAGATCGCTTCGGCTTTCCTTGCACGTACCAGATAGACCCGTCGCGTCGTCCAGGTCGCCCTTCATCGTCGGCTCAGCCTGTCGGCGATCGTCGTGAACCAAGGGCGTCGTCTGAGCTTCCTCGCACCGTGCTCGATGCGGGACTCTTCGATCTCGCGCCTCACGTTCGCGACCAGTGCGATTCCGAATGACGACCTTTGAACGGCGCGTGTTCGACCTGCCCGAGTTCCACTCCGAACGGCCGCACCGCCCGCTTGACGCGCGGCAGGTCGCACACTATAGTCACAAAATGACTCATGCGCTACGGCCATGAAAAACAACGTCAGAGCGGAATCCCTCGCCGATTTCGAGTTGCTCGTCATGCTCGCCGCGCTGCGGCTCGGACCGGACGCGGCTTACACGGTGACGATCGCGGACGAGATCACGCGTCGCACCGGCCGGTCCGTGCGGCGGGCGAATGTGTTCACGACGCTGCAGCGGCTGGAGGCGAAGGGGCTGATATCGACACGGCTCGGCGCTCCGCGCGCGGAGCGCGGCGGAAGGCCGCCGAGGCTGGTCGCGGTCGAGCGGGCCGGCCTGGCGGCCGTGCAGAATACCACGGCGGCGATTCGTGCCATGACGAACGAGCTGGGCGAGATTCTCGGGGAGGCCTGGGGATGACGCCGCGCTGGTTGGAGCCGCTGATGCGGCGGCTCGTACCGACGGATCGCGTCGAGGACGTGCTCGGCGATCTGGAGGAAGTGCGTCACCGGCACCACGCGCGTCGTGGTCGGGTGCTGGGAACACTGCTGGCGGCAGTCGAAACCCTGGAGCTCGCGCTCACGCTTCTACTGCACAGGCGGCAGCGCGACGTGCGTCTGGAATCAACCAGGTCAACCTCGGCAGGCACTGCAATGGAATCCGTGCTTCAGGACCTCCGTTTCGGGCTCAAGCTGCTCGCGCGTGAGCGCGCGTTCAGCCTGACCGTGCTCCTCACGCTCGCGGTGTGCATCGGCGCGAACGTCGCGATCTACGGCGTGATCCAGACCGTCATGCTGCGTCCGCTGCCGTTCGAGGAGCCGGACCGGCTGGTCACGATGTACAACGGCTACCCCGGCCGCGGGGCGGAGCGGCTCGGGAACAGCATACCCGACTTCTTTCTTCGCCGTGAGCGGCTGTCGAGCCTCGAAGACGTCGCACTCTACGTGGGATCCGGAGAGAACGTGAGTGAAGGGGACCGGGTGCAACGCGTGCCCGGTCTGCGAGTGACGCCTTCGTTCTTTCCGACCCTCGGTGTGGAGGCGGCACTCGGCCGGACGTTTGTCGAGGAGGAGATGGAGTCGGGTCGGGAACGGAGCGTCATCCTGACGGATGGCTACTGGCGGGAGCGCTTCGGC
>JBOHRM010000362.1:0-2037 GCA_050732715.1 Longimicrobiales bacterium | reverse complement strand
TCCTTGAGCTGTCCCGTGTACGCCAGCTCGACCACGTTCGGGCCGAGCACGCTCGGCGCGCACGCCTCGTTGATCGTGGTATCGACACCCAGCAATGCGACGTTGTCGATCGACAGGTTACCGCAGGTGGCCGCGGGGTTGTCGATCAGGAACCCGAGCGCGCCGCCGATCAGCAGGAAGTTGCGCAGCGTGCCGCCGGCGCCCCGCCGGTAGTGGATGTGCGTGTGCACATTGTCGTTCGCTGCGACGGCGGCGGTAACGTTATAGACCTGCGGGTTTGTGCGCGGCTCATTGTTGTACGTCGCCGGCGTCTCTGTGTTGTCGACCTCGAACGTCTTGTCGCCCGGGCCGCCGGCGACGACGCGCCCGTTCTGGATGGCGAGGAACTGCACGTCGCCATCGTAGCCGAACGAGTAGTCGAACTGATCATCGTCGTTCGCCGTCGCGTACAGGTACTTGACGTTGCAACGGCCGCCGAAGAACTCGAGGCCGTCATCCGTGCCGGCGTGTACTTGGATGTGCGATAGCACGGTGCCGCTGCCGCACCCGCCGATGGTGAGATTGTTCAACTCGCTGTCGGTCGCGACCTGCCGGCCGCCGTACATGAACCGCGCGTAGCGGATCACGCCGCTCGAGTCTGCATCGTTGCCTCCGCCGAAGAAGATTTCGCCAGTCTCAGCGCTACCTTCACCCCTGCGCTGGTTCTGGCCGCCGGCCGGGTTGCGGCCGGGGATCACCGGCGCGGACTCCTCGACGTCTGCGTCCTGCTCGTTGACCACCGCGTTCCCGGCGATGAAGACGCCGCCCCAGCAGCTCGGAAACTTCGGCGTGCTGTTGCAGGTGAACGTGATCGGCTCGGTCGGCGTGCCGTCGGCGATCAGCCGGCCGTTGCGTGTGACGAAGATCGCCGAAGTCGTATCGCCCTCGACGCGTGTGCCCGGCTGGACCACGAGCTCACCGGAGTCGCCGGCGTCATCGCCGACCCAGAGGATGCCCTCGAGCACGTAGAGCGTATCGCGGTGGAACACGCGCGTACCCGCAATCGTGTCCGCGCCGATGAATACTGTTTCGCCGACCGCGAACGAGCCCTTTGGCAGGGGGATCGCATCGCCGACCACGGGTACCTCCGGGTCGAACACTCCCTGCCCGATGGCGCCCGCGTCCAGCACGTTGACCACGCGGACCGCGCAGTCTGCCCCCGAGTGGCCGATCTCGCAGCTGCCTGCGGCGAGAGGCCGCACGTTCGCGGCCGTGACGCGGTCCACCTCCGGCGCGTCCGTGCCGATCAGCACTTCGCGGTTGCCGACCGCCGTGTTCCCGGCGTCGGCGAAATCCAGCACGTTGAGCGTGCCATTCAGGTTCGCGTCGCCGTACACGGTGCCTTCGTCGGGCAGGCCAGGAATACGGGCGACCCTGTCTTCAAGGTCCGACTCTTCGAGCGACGGGTCGTAGAACATCGCCCAGTCGCGATACGTCCAGCGCACCGGCTCTGCGGCCACAGGAAGCCCCGCGTCGAGGCCGACGTCGCGCGCGACCGTGACGCCGATCTCCTCCCAGTTCAGCGTGCCGACGACCTCGGGCTCGAAGCCGATGCCGCCGCTGTAGCCCGCTGCGCGCACTTCGAACGCGAACAGCGCGACGTGGTCGCCGAAGCCGTTCGGTGCGGCCGCGGCGAGGCGGATCTCGCCACGCTCGGCCTCGGACTCGTTGATGATCACCATGACCCCGTCTTCGGGGAGCTGGCCGGCGAAGCTGAGCCGGTCTGGATCGAACCGGAGGTAACCCTGGACGCCGCCCAGCTGGAAGACGGACTCGCCGTCGAGCGCCAGAGTGATGCGGTCGCCGACACCCGCGTTCAGGTCGGATACCTCGATGCTCAGGCTGGCGTCCGCCTGCATGTCGGGCGAGAGCGTGTCGCCCGACTCGTCGTCAGCGCAAGCGCCTACCGCGACGAGCACGGCCAGTGCGAGGCCGCGTGTGGAACGCTCGATTTGCCTAGTCCTAGTTGTCATTGCGGACTGTTCTCCTCTCGTGCTC
>JBOHRM010000361.1:0-8245 GCA_050732715.1 Longimicrobiales bacterium | reverse complement strand
GTTCGGAGCCGTTCGCCGGCGGCGCGGAGTCCGGTAGCACCATGGCGCCGCTGCGCGTGCTCACGCATTGCAACGCCGGCGCGCTCGCGACGGGTGGGATCGGCACCGCGTTGGCACCGCTCTACCTCGCGCACGAACAGGGTCGGCGCGTGAAGGTCTACTCGTCCGAGACGCGGCCGCTGCTCCAGGGCAGCCGCCTCATGGTGTGGGAGCTGCGGCGCGCCGGGATCGACGTCACGCTCGTCACCGATTCCGTGCCGGCTGTGCTGATGCGGGAGTCCGCGGTCGACGCGGTGATTGTCGGCGCCGACCGCATCGCCGCGAACGGCGATGTCGCGAACAAGATCGGGACCTATGCGCTCGCCGTGCTGGCGCGGCATCACGGCGTGCCGTTCTACGTGGCCGCACCGGTGAGCACGATCGACCCCGATACGCCAGCCGGCGCGGCGATCCCGATCGAGCAGCGTGATCCCGACGAAGTCCGTTGCGGCTTTGGCACGGTGACGGCTCCGGCGGATGTCGATGTTTATTCCCCCGCGTTCGACGTCACGCCCGCCGCGCTGGTGACCGCGATCATCACGGATCGCGGCGTCATCCGCGCGCCGTATGACGTCGCGCTGTCGAGCCTGCGGCTGCAAGACCCTGTCTCGAGCCCCCCTCACCCTGACCCTCTCCCCCCGGGGGGAAGAGGGGATCGGTCTGGGACTGACCCGCGAGCTTCGCTGGACAGCAGCCTTCCGCACCGCCTGCGTGACCGCGCCCAGCACGGCGGGGGCGGCACGGCGCGTGGCCGCGGCCCCGCGGACGCGAACCCGCGTCCGGCATGAAGGCGATTCTGGCCATCGACCAGGGGACGACCGGCACGACGTGCATGGTGCTGGATGAGAAGGCGCACGTCATCGGCCGCGCGTACTCCGAGTTCCGTCAGTACTACCCGAGCCCGGGTTGGGTCGAGCACGACGCATCCGCGATCTGGGACGTGACGCTGCGTGTTGCGCGCGAGGCTGTCGAGCAGGTATCGAGCGGCGCGCCGCTCGGTCTGGCCGGTATCGGCATCACGAACCAGCGCGAGACCGTGGTGCTGTGGGACCGCGAGACCGGCGTGCCGGTCCACAACGCCATCGTCTGGCAGGACCGGCGCACGGCGCCGCACATCCGGGAGCTGAAGGAGGCCGGGCACGAACCGCGCGTGCGCGAGCGCACCGGTCTCGTGCTCGATCCGTACTTCTCTGCGACGAAGATCGCGTGGCTGCTCGGCAACGTGCAGGGCCTGCGCGCGCGCGCCGAGGCGGGGCAGCTGGCGGCCGGCACGATCGACAGCTGGCTGATCTGGAACCTGACCGGCGGGCGTGTGCACGCGACGGACCGCACCAACGCGTCGCGTACGTTGCTCTACGACATCACGCGGCTCGATTGGGACGACGAGATGCTCGAGCTTTTCGATGTGCCTCGTGCGTTGCTGCCGGAGGTCCGGCCGTCGAGCGGCTCGTTCGGCGAAGCCTCACCGAAGCTGTTCGGCGGCGCGCTGCCGATCGCGGGCGTCGCGGGTGATCAGCAGGCCGCGCTGTTCGGGCAGGGATGTGTGTCACCCGGCCTCGCGAAGAACACGTACGGCACGGGCGCCTTCCTGTTGCTGAACACGGGCGACGAGCGGGTAAACTCCGAGCGCGGGCTGCTGACCACCGTCGCGTGCGGTCCCCGCGGAGAGGCCGTGTACGCGCTCGAGGGCGCGATCTTCATCGCCGGCGCGGCCGTGCAGTGGCTGCGCGACGAGCTCGGCATCATCGCGGACGCGGCCGAGACCGAACGATTGGCACGCGAGATCGACTCCAATGATGGCGTCTATTTCGTGCCCGCGTTCGTCGGGCTCGGCGCGCCGCATTGGGACGCGGAATCGCGCGGCATGATCGTGGGCCTCACGCGCGGGTCGGCGCGGGCGCATCTCGCGCGCGCCGCTCTCGAGGCGATGGCGTACAGCACGCACGACGTGCTCGAGGCGATGGTCGCCGATTCGGGTGTGCCGGCCGCGGAGCTGGCCGTCGACGGCGGGGCGTCGCAGAACGACTGGTTGATGCAGTTTCAGGCGGACATCCTCGGCGTGCCCGTTCGCCGTCCACGCGTCGTCGAGACGACGGCGCTCGGCGCTGCCGGACTCGCGGGCATCGCCACCGGCATCTGGCGCGACGCCGACGCGTTCCTCGCCGCGAGCGACGAGCCCGACCGCTTCCAGCCGGCGATCGATGACGCACAGCGCGAGGCGCTGCTGCGAGGCTGGCGGCGCGCTGTGCATGCCACACTCGCCTGGTCGCAGGCCGGCTGAAGGCCGCGGGCTCGCCGTGATACGACACGACACGCCGGAGCGCAGTGAACCCGCCGGTCGCCTGCCTCCCGCCCGCGAAGATCCGTTGCCGTGGTGCTCGCGCTGCGCCGGCGTGAGCCACGGCTCGTGCACGAGCTCGCGCGTTCTCGCCATCATGAAGAAGGCTCTCCGATGCGTGGCGTCGTAGCGCCGGTGCGGATCGCGGTGTGCGGCGCGGGCACGGAGTCGGCGGCGCTCAACGCATTGGCCGAGCGCGTCGGCCGCGAGATCGCGGCGGCCGGTGCCGCGCTTGTGTGCGGCGGCCTCGCGGGCGTAATGGAGGCGGCCGCCCGTGGTGCCGCGCAGGCGGGCGGGCTGACCATCGGCGTCTTACCCGGCCGTGATGCCGCTGGCGCGAATCCGTGGATCACACTGCCGCTGCCCACTGCGATGGGCGAGGGGAGGAACGTTCTGGTCGTGCGTTTCGCCGATGCGGTGATCGCGATCGGCGGCGAGTGGGGCACACTCTCCGAGATCGCACTCGCGCGGAAGAGCGGTGTGCCGGTCGTGCTGCTCGCGCCCACGTACACGCATCTGGGACTCGAGGAGGCGAAGTCTCCGAAGGACGCCGTCCGCCTGGCCCTCGCCGCAGCCACGCGGGCGAGGACGCCATGATCGAAGCGCTCTACCTTGCGATGACGATGAGCATGCCGATGCAGGCGGCGGCCGTCTTCGTCTCCCTCCCTACGGTAGATGAAACCCGGCTGAGCATACTCTCCCGGAACTCCGGCGACGTACTTCTGCTCCCCTCTGCCCCGACGCGGGGGCGGGCTAGGGCTGGGGAGTCGCTCGATGTCCGACAGGATGAATGGATCGGGAATGACAAGCTTCGCCACTTCCTGATGTCGATGGCCGTGACGCAGTTCGCGTACGGCGGGTTGCGAACCGCCGACATGGAGGACGATCTCGCACTGCCCATCGCGATCGGCGTCGCCGCCGCAACGGGCTTCGGCAAGGAGTTGCACGACGTTCGCAACGAGGGTCCGTTCAGCCTGAAGGATCTGGCGTGGGATGCCGCCGGCATCATCGCGGCCGGCTTGCTGCTCGGCTCGGTTCGCTGAGGGTCCCCGTGGAGCTCGTCGTCGTCATTGTCGTCACGGTCG
Source organism: Longimicrobiales bacterium (assembly GCA_050732715.1). GTDB lineage: Bacteria > Gemmatimonadota > Gemmatimonadetes > Longimicrobiales > RSA9 > JBOHRM01. The sequence continues at coordinate 4,783 of JBOHRM010000361.1, read as the reverse complement.
CCGCCGTCGCGGCTGTGCTCTATCCGTTGTTGCGCGGCGAGGCGCGCGATGTGCCCCTCGAGGCGGAGCAGGATGATGCTTCCGCCACGGAGGTCGAGGAAGAGATCGCGCGTTATCGGACCGCGCTGCGCGCCCGCACACTCTGCCGGCGCTGCGGGCGCGCGAACCCCGAGGGGAGCGTGTTCTGCGCCGAGTGCGGCCGGCGCCTCGAGGCCGGTCGTCGCGCGCCGCCTCGACGAGGCCAAGTTGAGACGGGCGCCGGCGCGGCGGATTGAGGTTACGTAAGTATGCCCCGAGCTTACGCGATATTGACCGCATCAGATGCGCGGTTCTACCTTCGCCTTGCCATTGCCGTGCAGTGGCAGTATTCGTTCTCGTACGACGCCGACAAACTGTGGTGCGCTTCACGATGTGACCGGCACGAGCCTTGACGTTCGGCCGGGAGCAAAGGCATACGCGCGCGCTGACAGTGCGATGGCGGCGATAGAGGATTGAAGCCGAGCACGACCGCAGAAACCGGGGGGGTTGAAGTGGGCTCGACGCAGACGTCTCGGAAGAGTGTTTCCGGCACGAGTCGGAGCAGCGGATCGCGAACCGCGGCGCGCAGCCAAGCCGGCGACGGATCAGGCGTCGCCACCATGAATCCAGAGCTCGAGACCGACGCGGCGGAGCCGAACGAGCCGCCCGCGGCCGAGCCTTCCAACACAGACAACGTCGACCGAATCCGAGAGATCATCTTCGGCGGCCAGATGCGCGACTATGAGCGTAAGTTCGCGCGTCTCGAGGAGCGGGTCGCGAAGGAATCGAGCGATTTGCGCGAGGACGTGCGTCGAGGGCTCGAGGCGCTCGAGGTCTACGTCGGGAAGGAAGTCGATTCGCTGGCGGAGCGGTTGATGGCCGAGCAGGCGGAGCGTGCGAGCGCGATCGGGGCGGTGAGCGACGAGTTGAAGGCGCTGGCGCAGTCGCTCGAGAAACGAGCGGCGCAGCTGGATGAGCAGATTGCCAAGGGCCATCGCGAGCTGAGGCAGCAGATCTTCGATGAATCGAAGAACGCGAGCACGGAGATCCGACGCAGCGCCGAGGACCTCGCGTCAGTCGTGGCGCGGGAGAGTCGCGAGCTCCGGGAAGAGAAGGCGGATCGCACGGCACTGGCTTCGATGTTCTCCGAGCTGGCGTTGCGCCTGAGCGGTGACCTCGTGGTGCCCAACGAGGAGGCGTAGGCGACCGACCGAGCACTTCGGGATCGAGGCCGTCTCGCCTCGCCCCGGGGGCCGTGCGCGAGCCGGTATGATGAGCATCGATTGCGTGTACGACTGACCCGCCGGGGGGGGCCCAGTTGTCTGACGTCTCACCACGACCATCATCCGCCGAGTCCGGCGACGCGGACCGTCTCACAGAGCTACGGAATTTGTTGCTCGCGCCCGAGCGAGCCGAGCTCAACGCGCTCCGGCGACGCGTCGAAGATCCAGCGATCCGCGCATCGGACGTGAGCCGCGTGCTCGCCGATGCGGTGATCCTGCGCACGCGCGAGGACAACCAGCTCGCGTCGGCGCTGCGCCCGGCTGTCGAGGACGCGCTGCACAACTCGGTTCGCGAGCGGCCCGGTGTGCTTGCGAACGTGCTCTTCCCGCTGCTGGGCCCGACGATTCGGCAGGCGATCGCGGCCGCGCTGCGGTCAATGATCCAAACGATCGACCGCGTGCTCGAGCACAGCCTCTCGATCCGCGGCCTGCGCTGGCGCATCGAAGCGTGGCGCACGGGCCGGCCGTTCGCCGAGATCGCACTGCGGCACTCGCTCCTTTACCGCGTCGAGCAGGTCTTCCTGATCCATCGCGAGACCGGCCTTCCGCTCGCGCACCGTGTCGCGGACGATGTGACTCCGCAGGACAGCAGCATGGTCTCGGGCATGCTCACGGCGATCCAGGATTTCGTTCGCGATTCGTTCCAGGCGCCGGCGAGCGAAGCGCTCGAGACACTCGAGTTCGGTGAGCTGACCGTATGGATCGCGCAGGGTCCGCGCGCGCTGCTGGCCGCCGTGGTGCGCGGCCAGCCACCGCCCGAGCTGCGCACGCAGCTGTCCGAGACACTCGAGACCGTGCACCGCGTCTGGCAGCGCGAGCTCGACGAATTCCTCGGGGACACGGCGCCGTTCAATGCGACTGCGGACACGCTCGGTGCGTGCCTGCAGGCGCACTACGTGACGAGCGGCGCACGCCGGAGCAGGCGCAGGTTCGTCGCGTTCACCTTCGTGGTCTTGCTCGCGCTGGTCGCCTGGGGCGCGCTGCTGACCCGTGACCGTATGCGCTGGGCCGCCTACCTCGACGTGCTGAACGCGGAACCGGGGATCGTGGTGACGGCGGCGGAATCCCGCGACGGTAAGTATTTCGTCGCCGGCCTCCGCGATCCGTTCGCCGCCGATCCCGTCGAGCTGCTCGATGGGTCGAGGCTTTCTCCCGATGACGTGGTCGGCCGCTGGGAGCCGTACTACGCGCTCGTGCCGGCGTTCGTGCTCGCACGCGCCAGCGCCATGCTCGAGCCGCCACAGACGGTGCAGCTCACGCTCGAGAACGACTTTCTGGTCGCGACGGGATCGGCCTCGCACGAATGGATCAGCGAGGCGCGCCGACTGGCGCGCGCAATCCCCGGCGTCGCCGGTCTTCAGGACGAGCGGCTCGCGAACGAGGATTGGCCGAGCCTGGCGCGCGAGATCGAATCCCACGTGATTCGGTTCCCCACCGGCAGCGTGGTGCCGACACCCGGCCAGCGAGAGGCGATCGCCGAGTGGGCGGCGGCAGTTCGAAGGCTCGATGACCTGGCCGCCGCGGAAGGCCGGACGGTTCGGATCGAGGTCGTCGGACGGGCCGACCGCGACGGCACGGTCGAGTCCTTCAACGTTCGCCTGAGCCAGCTGCGCGCCGAAGTGGGCGCGCGGCTGCTCGGTCTCGAGGGCCGGCCGAACCTGGATTGGCTGCTGCTCGGCCTGGGCTCGGCGCACCCGTTGGTACCTCCGGGGTCCAGCGGCGATCAGGCGCTGAACCGAAGCGTCTCCGTTCGCGTGCACTCGGACGCGGCGACGACGGTCTCTCGATGATTCAGAAGAAGGTTTGCGTACTCGGCGCGTTCGCGGTCGGCAAAACGAGCCTCGTGCGACGATTCGTCACCAGCATGTTCTCGGATCGCTATCACACGACGATCGGTGTCAAGATCGATTGTAAAGAGCTGATGCTGAACGGCAACGGCTTGAACCTCGTGATCTGGGATATCCACGGCGAGGACGTGTTCCAGCGGGTGCGCTCGTCGTATCTGCGCGGCGCCGCCGGCTACCTTCTGGTGGTCGATGGCACGCGGAGCAGCACGCTCGACCAGATGTTGACGCTCCAGGCCCGTGCGCAGGAGGCGATCGGCAACGCGCCGTTCGTGGTCCTGCTCAACAAGGCGGACCTGAGCGAGCAGTGGGACCTGGAGGAAGACCCCATCGCGGATCTCGAGGCGCGGGGGTGGACGGTGATCATGACGAGCGCGAAGACCGGCGCAGGCGTCGATGCCGCCTTCGACACCCTGGCTCGACGCCTGATCGCGAGCTGAATGGCCTCGTTCCCCGTAGAGGTCCGCCGACTCCTCGAGTCGATCACGATCGAGCGTCGGTCTCCAGCCTACCTGCTCGTGGGACCGAACGGCCGCTTGCGCCGCACCGGCGGCAATCTGGCGAAGTACGGACTCGCGGATGTCGACCGTAAGCGAAAGGTCATCGATCAGGTCGACTTCCTCGTCGGCCTGCTGCCGATCGCAGGCGGCTCGGCGATCCTACGCCAGATCACATTGACCTCGGCGGAGTCGGTTGATCTCTATCTGACCGCGGGCGCTGCGGGTGATTGGGTCATCCTGCTCGACGCGACGCGTGACGCGGCGCAGCAGGCGATGGTCCAGCAGCTCGGCAACGAGCTCGCCCTGCTCCAGGCGCGTGTCGCGAGGAGCGCGCAGGGCGAGGCCGGCTCGGCGGCGGAGGACGCCACGAGCGTGCTGCGCGCGCAGCTGCCCGTGATCCTGAACGTGTTGGTGCTGAAGCGCGCGGCCGGCAGGTCGTTCCGCACGGTCGGCACGCCGCCGGCCTGGTTCGCAAACCTGCTCCCCGCGGTCGTCCTCGAGGGCGGTGAGTTCCAGCCTGGTGTGCGATTCCTCTTCCTCGACAGCTTCCTCGACGACGTCGCCGGGTTCTGGCAGCGCAAGGCGCCCGGCGCCATGTCCTCGGGGATCTGGACCGAGGTCGACCCGGCGGGCATCGAGTATCATCTCGAGGCGAAAGCGGTATGTGCGAGCGTCGATGACGTGCTGCTGATCGAACGACTCGACTCGGCGTACGCAGAGCTGCGTCACCTGTTGCAAACCGGACGTGAGGCGCGCCTGGCGCTGATCGAGCGCGAGCGGTTGGCGATCGCGCTCGCGGAAACGCGCGACGTGCTCGAGCAGCGTGTCACGGAGCGCACCTCCCAGCTCGCGCGCGCGAACGAACGGCTCCATGCGCTGTCGCGTCGTCAGCTCGAGGTCCAAGAGAACGAGCGGCGCAGGATCGCCCGCGAGCTGCACGACGAGATCGGTCAGCTCTTGACCGCCATCACCCTGAACCTCCAGCTCTGCCTGAAGCTACCCGGTGTCGCACCGGTGTCAGGCCGTCTCGAGGAGAGCATCGAGCTGGTCCAGCGCGTGAGTCAACGCGTTCGCGATCTTTCGTTGGACCTGCACCCTCCATTGCTCGATCAGGTCGGGCTGGTCGCCGCGGTCCGCT
>JBOHRM010000360.1:0-2723 GCA_050732715.1 Longimicrobiales bacterium | reverse complement strand
ATCATGCTCCGGCCAACGCCCCTCTCCCGACCCCTCCTCTTCGGGCGGAGCATCTCGATCGCCCTCATCGTCGCTCATAGCCCCTCCGGCGTCGCGTCCGCGCAGTCTCCACTCGCCATGACGGACTCGGCGAGTTGGCGGTGCAGAAACGCACGGCCGAACTGACGCAGCCGCTTGACCGTGCGCGACGACGTGCCGAACACGTCCGCCGCCTCCTCGACCGAAAGCCCGACGAAGTACGTCAACTCGATCACACGCGCGGATCTCGGCGATTGCGATTCCAGCCTCGAGAGCGCGAGGTCCAGCGCCACGAGCTGCTCGGATGCGTCCTGGATCGGGATCGGCGCGTGGTCGATGTCCAGGCGGACACGCCCGCCGCCGCGCTTGACCGCCAGCTGTCTCCGTGCGTGATCGATGACGATCTGGCGCATGACGCGCGCCGCGATACGATAAAAATGACGGCGCCCCTCCCAGTCGGGCGAAGCGCCGCCGCCGGCCATTTTCAGATAGGTCTCGTGCACCAGGCCCGTCGTCGCGAGGCTCGCGTTGCCCGTGCGCCGAAGCTGGAAATGCGCCCGCCGGCGCAGCTCATCGTACACGAGCGTGAACAGCCGGTCGAACGCCGCACGATCCCCATCGCGGAACGCCACCAGCAGACGCGTGATCTCGTGCTCTTCGGTCATCGTACGCAAGCGCCGCCGCCCTCGTCACAGTCACTGTGATCAAAGGGCGAACTCGGCCCGCACCTGGGATACAGACTACTAAGGGGCAAAAGGAAGGTGAGCCGATCCCGCGTCAACCGCAAGACCGGAAGTGCAACGTCCGCACCTGTCGATCCGATGGCGCCTCTCGCACGCCCGACCTACGGCTGTGTGCGCAGCGCTTCTACGTCGCTCAGGCGCCCCTGGCTGACACCGTGCGCCGCGCTTCTACGTCGCTCAGCCGCCCCTGGCCAACACCGTGCGCCGCGCTTCTGCGTCGCTCAGGCGCCGCTGGCGGACACCGCGCGATGCGCTCGTGCTTCATCTCGTCTGGTGTCCCACTGGCCGGCTCGCACCGGCGACGTGCCCAGCTCGGTGGCCAGGACGAACGCAAGTCCCGCGAACGCCAGCGCTTCGAACACCGCAAGGCCGTCGCTCACACTGAAGAACGTCCGCGGAACGTGCACGATCCAGAACCACGAGAAGATCATCAACCCCGACAGATACGCAGCCAGCCGCGACGTCCACGGAACGTTGAGGCCTATGCCGCCGGCGATCAGCGCCACACCCGCGAAATACGTCCAGAACACGCTGTCACCCGGGAACCAGGGCGGGATCAAAGACGCCACGAACTCGGTGAAAATGAAATGCTGGATCCCCGTGATGACCATGAAGAGGCCGAGACACGCCGCGCCGACCCGAACGAACTCCATCCTGTAATTCACGAACCTCGAAAGCGACGTGGCGCGATCGAGCACCGCCGGCGCGGCGCCCGCAATCGCCAACGCGCCGCCGGTAAACGTCAACGCCTTGCCCGCCGTCGTCCACGTACCCGATAGGAAGCTGTCGGCCGCAACGACCGGGACCTGCCGCACGAACGCCCACAGAAAGATCAACACCGCCGTGACGATCGCGGCCGGCCGCGCCCACCTTCCCCCCGACAGGATCCCCAGACCCAGAACGATCAACGCGACGCCCGTCGCGCCCGCCCAAACAGCGCCGCCGGGAACGCCCTCAGGCCACGGCGGCGCCCGGCCCGTCACGAACTCCCCAAAGACGAAATGCTCCGCGGCCAGACCCATCAACCCGACCGCGAAAAACGCTCGACCAATCACCGCAGCAGCCCTGCTCATCCGCCGGCCTCCATGCAAAGACCGAACAGTAACGGTGAAGCGAGATGCCCCGCCGCTACGTCCGTGAGAACCCTCGCCTCGTCTCGCCCACCGTGCTCCGTTTGCGCCGATGAGTACGCGTCCGCCCGGTCCAGCGTCAACCTCGTCAGGCGCCCGCGGCGCACCCGAATCGGCCAATCGCTCCCACCCCACGGTGAAACGGCCTGACCGCACCGCGTTGCCGTCCGAAAATACTTGATATTGGCAACTAAATAGGGTAATCTGGCAACGGTTACCGCCCGGGCCGTACCCGCACCAATGAGGAGCGCGAACGATGAGGACGAGCAGCTCGAGTGCCGGCCAGGTCGAACGGATTCGTCGGTTCAACCGCTTCTACACGCGGCGGATCGGGGTTCTGCACGCTGGGTTTCTGAGAAGTCCATTCACGCTGACGGAAGCGCGGGTGCTGTACGAGCTCGGGCGGCACGATCGGGTCACGGCCAGGGAGCTGGCCGATGAGCTCGAACTCGATCCCGGCTACCTGAGCAGGGTTCTGCGGAGTTTCGGCGAGCGAGGGCTGACCGAGAGGCGGCGTTCTGAAGCGGACCGGCGGCGGGTGCTCCTGTCGCTGACCGAGTCGGGGCGGGCCGGCTTCGCCGGTCTCGACGCTGCGCAGCGTGGGGAGATCGAGTCGATGCTGGCCGACCTGTCGGATATCGATCAGCGCCGTTTGGTCGCGGCGATGCGGACCATCGGCGGGGTATTGGGTGCGCCGCCGGAGGACGCGGTGTCCTCCCTGATCCGGCCCCATCGGAGCGGGGACATGGGTTGGGTCGTGCAGCGCCACGGCGTCCTGTACAACCGTGAGTACGGTTGGAACGAGGAGTTCGAGGCGCTGGTCGCCGAGATC
>JBOHRM010000359.1:0-3287 GCA_050732715.1 Longimicrobiales bacterium | reverse complement strand
GCACCGTGCCGTAGACAAATCCCCGATGCTTCTGAATCCGGTTCAAGAGAGTCTTGATCGGCATCCCGCTGTTGGTCTCCGAGAGTGGTTGGCGTCAAGCACCACCATGCTCTTCGACTCGACGCGGGATGCGTCATGCACGGCGTCGCGCGTGTGGAAGCGGCCAGCCCTGGGGACGCAGAGAACGCGCCCACAGGTCTTTGCAAAACCGCAGACGGTTTCGCACAGCTCCCACACGCCTCACTGTCATATCCGTTTCAGAAGAACGACGAAGACCAGAACCCCTCAGAATCATTGGTCACCGACCCACAGATTCTGCGGAGGAGGCCTAAATTCAGATCTCCTGACAGACCCAGCAAAATGCTCGCAATAACCGCTGTTGCGGTGAGTGGGGTGCGGACAAAAACCTGTCCGCTTTTGTTCGCGCGAGATCCGGAGCATCCCGCCTGAAGGCAGTACGGAGCGGCACCACACACGCGGTCAGCGCCGGGTGGGTACGGCCGTCCAGAACGCCCGTTTCGCTGTTCCGGATCGTCGAGGCGTGCGGACAGAAACCTGTCCACTTTTTCGTCGACATGCTCAGAAGGAATAGGCTCCAGGCCGCCGTGTTCCTCGCACACGATCCGTCGGTCGGGATGTCGTCGATCAGCACCGATCCGGCACCCGAGATGCCCTCTGGGTGCGGACAGAAACGTGTCCGCGTTTCTGAAACGGACGGGGTGAGGCATGATGGCGCGCCATGCCGACGCGGCAGCGCGAGCATCTGCGATTTCCGTCCCCGGAGTCGGGCACCGTCTTCGTCAACGACCGCGTCTCGTATCGCACCGAGGGGACCGCACGGGTCATCTCGGTCCATGGCGTCGTCTTCGCGCACTACGACACGAGTGACCGCGTGGCCGAGGCGTACGCGATGGTGACGCTCGTGGAATCCGGCTACGCCGACCAGAACGATGTCGCACGATGCTTCGGGTGTTCGACGCGAAGCCTCCGTCGGTATCAAGCGCACTATGCAGCGGCGGGACTGACGGCACTGCTCCGCCCACCCGGACGCCCGCCCGCCAACGGGCTGCGCTCCGCGCGATCGACTGGGCGAGCCCGGACGATTCTGCGTCTGAAAACGACAGGACTCAGCAACCGCGGGATCGGGGGGAAACTCGGTGTCGACGAGAAAGTCGTGCGGCGAGCATTGCGCCAGCTGGGGTGGCGCCCATGCCCAGCGGATCCGCTTCCGTTCGTGTCCGAGACGGAATGCCCGTCGCCACACGTGACGATCGAGCCGCCGACGCCGATCGCTCCACCCGGACTGAAGGCCGCCCTGGTGCCGAGCAGTCTCGACATCGACCCGCTCGACCGGTCGATGGATCGGCTGCTGGCGGCCATGGGCGCGCTGGATGACGCGGCGCCCCTCTTCGCACCCGCCTCGGGCCTGCCTCGGGCCGGCGTCTTGCTCGCCGTCCCATCCTTGGTCAGCAGTGGGCTGCTCGCGGTCGCGGACAAGGTGTACGGCTCGATCGGGCCCGCCTTCTACGGGCTGCGCACAACGCTGGTGGCGTCCGTCCTCCTCGCGTTGCTGCGCATTCCGCGTGCGGAGACGTTGAAGGAGTATGCGCCGGCCGATCTGGGTCGGATCGTCGGATTGGATCGCATGCCGGAAGTCAAAACGCTGCGACGGAAACTGGCGCGTCTGGCTGCCCTGAAGGGCAGCGAGCGATTCGGCCGTGCACTCGCCGAACGACGCGTCCGGGAGCGGGGCCGCGTCGGGGGGTTTCTGTACATCGACGGGCATGTCCGTGCGTATCACGGTCAACGCACCATCCCGAAGGCCTATCTGACGCGCACCCGCCTCGCCGTGCCGGCGACCACCGACTACTGGGTCAACGACCGACGCGGCGATCCCCTGTTCGTGGTCACGGCCGATGCCAACGCGGCCATGACCCGGATGCTCGTCCCGATCCTGGAGCAGGTCCGGGGGCTCATCGGACCACGTCGGCGCCCCACCATCGTTTTCGACCGCGGCGGCTGGAGTCCCAAGCTCTTCAAACAGCTCCTCGCGATGGACTTCGACATCCTGACGTACCGCAAAGGCCGCGTGCGCCGGGTCGCCGAGAAGCGGTTCGTCGTGCGCGACGCGCGGTTCGACGGGCGTTGGGTGCGGTATCGGCTCCACGACCAGCCTGTTCGCTTCCTGCGCGGCACCCTGCGACTGCGCCAAGTGACTCGCCTGCAAGACGGGCATCAGACGCCGGTGCTCACGAGTCGATGGGATCTGCGGGACATCGCGGTCGCCTATCGCATGTTCGAACGGTGGCGCCAAGAGAACTTCTTCAAATACATGCGCGACGAGTTCCTCCTGGACGCGCTGATTGACTACCAGGTGGAACCGGATGATCCGGCCCGGTCCGTTCCGAACCCCGCGCGGAAGGCCGTCGAAAAGGAGCGGCGTACCGCACGCGCCCGTCTCAAGAATTTGCAGGAAGCGTACGCCGGCGCCGCGCTCGATTACGTCGAGGGGCGGAGCCCTACGATGCGCGCGTTCAGCGCGGCCGAGCGGCGGATTCGGCGCGACATCGACGACCTGAAGGGCCACATCGCCACGCTTGCCGCACAGCACCACGCGCTTCCGGCACGCGTCACCGTGGCCGAGGCGCGACACGGCGAGGAGCCCGTGAAGCTGTCGACGGAACGCAAGCATTTGACGAACGTCCTGAAGCTGGTCTCCTTCCAGATCGAGAGCGATCTCGTCGAGCTGATTCGCCCTCACTATGCCCGCACGGACGAGGAAGGTCGCACGTTGATCCAGACCGCCCTCCAGAGCGCGGCCGCCATCGAGCCGACCGCTGATGACTTGCACGTGACGCTGGCGCCGCTCAGTTCCTCGCATCGTTCGCAGGCCGTCGCGGCACTCTGCCGGACGCTCAACGAGACCGCCACGCCGTTTCCCGGAACGATGCTCCGAATGCGATTCGCGGTGGCGGAAGCGTGAGCGCCGACGAAAAGCGGACAGGTTTTGCAGGGCCTATGTCAGGAGTTCTGAAAGTTACCGAGTGTGTCGTACGTGTAGGTCGTCGTCTGGCCGTCAGCTGTCCGCGTCGCCAGCTCGCCGCTCCGGGTATAGGTGTAGGACGCGTCTCCGTACTGCACCAGGCGGTCCTGAGCGTCATACGTCGCGGTCGTTTCGCCATGCTGCGTCTGGACGGTGATGCGGTTACCATTGGCGTCGTAGCTGTACAGCGCCTGAAGGGCCCCGTTGAGCCGTACGGCCGTCAACCGGCCGGCCAGATCATAGG
>JBOHRM010000358.1:0-3860 GCA_050732715.1 Longimicrobiales bacterium | reverse complement strand
GTGTGCTGCCGGCGCTGCGCGCGAGCGGGTTGGCGGCTGGCCGTGTCGCGGGCGGCGCGCGCGGCGCTGTTTCGGAGCGCACGACGCGGCGGAAGCACGGCGTGCTCGTGGTGGCCGAGGTCGCGCTTGCGACCGCGTTGCTCGTTGCCGCGGGGCTGCTCATCCGCAGCTTCGGCGAGTTGGCCGGGATCGACCCCGGCTTCCGCGATGATCGCATGCTCACCATCGACGCCTCCGTGCCGGCCGATCGGTATCCGGAGCGCGCCGACGCCCTGGCCTACTACAACGAGATCGAGCGCCGCGTCGCCGCACTGCCCGGCGTAGTTGCGGTCGGCGCCGTGGACCGGCTGCCATTCGGCCAGTCATCGAGCCGGACAACTGTGTGGCCCGGAAGCGGCCCCACGGCGGATGACGCGGCCGCCCCGACCGCGCTGAACCTCACGGCCCGCCCCGGCTACTTCGAGGCGATGGATATCCCGCTCGTCAGGGGGCGCGCATTCGACGCTCGCGACGTCGAGGACGCGCAACCGACCGTGGTCGCCAGTCGCTCGCTCGCCGAGCGGCTTCAACCCGACGGCGACGTCATCGGCCAACACGTCACAGTGTTCGGCGCGAGCCTAGAGATCGTGGGCGTCGTCGGCGACGTGCGTCACTTCGGCCCCGCGGTCGAGGCCGAGCCGATGCTTTACTTCACGCAAGCGACGGATCCCGCCACGGTCCGGCGCAACATGACCCTCGTTGTGCGCACGCGGCCGTCGCCAGAGGCGCTCGCGCCGCTCGTGCGCGCCGAGATACGCGCTGTCGACCCGCTCGTGCCGATCTCGCAGGGCCGCTCCTTCTCCGCGTTGCGGGCGGAGAAGGTCGCCGGCGAACGCTTCAACGCGCTCCTCGTCGGCGCGTTCGGTACCCTCGCGCTGTCGCTCGTCGCCGTCGGCATCTACGGCGTCATGGCGTTCGCGATCGTACAGCGCACCCGGGAGATCGGTGTGCGCATGGTGCTCGGCGCGAGCGGCGCCGCCGTGCTCGGGAACGTGCTCGCCGATGCGGTCCGGCTCGTCTTGGCCGGTCTGGTGATCGGGCTCTTGGTCGCCGTGCCGCTCGCGCGAGTGCTGCGCGGCCTGCTGTTCGGCATCGCGCCGTTCGACATCACTAGCTTCGCGGCCGCGGGCGCCGCCATGTTACTCGTCGGTGTGTGCGCCGCCATGCTGCCGGCCCGCCGGGCGGCCGGCATCGAACCGGTTGCGGCGCTGAGACAGGAATAGAGGAGTTACGCGTGAGATACCTGTGCCTGATATACATCGACGAAGACAAGCTCGACGCGAACCCCGCGAACGACTGCCTCGCGTACGCCGCCACATTGCGAGAAGCCGGCCACTGTCTTGCCGTCGAGGCGCTGGAGTGCGGGCCCCCAACAACCGACGTGCGCGTTCGTGACGGCAACGTTTCCGCCAACGACGGTCCATTCATCGAGACGAAAGAGCACCTGGCGGGCTTCTACGTCCTCGACGTGCGGGATCTCGATAAAGCGGTCGAGCTGGTTGCGAAGATTCCGTCTGCGCCCGCGGGCAGAGTCGAGATACGGCCGATTCTCATGCAAGACCCGTCTGAGGGCTCCGGCGTCTCAGCAGACATGCCGTCGTGGTAGCACGCGATCTGAAGCGGTTCTTGAGCTGGCAGTGGCCGCGGATCATGCGTCGATCGTGACCTATAACGTGAATCATTTTCGAGGAGCGGAGCGATTGGGTGTGGAGGTTCTCACACCGGTCCGTTTCGCGTGCTCGCGCGCCTGGCGCGTTGATCGGTTCAGGGCTCTTCGTCGCGAGCCTCCAGCGCACGCGCGCCGTGCAGCCCGGATTCGACGCAGATCACGTGGCAATTGGTCAGGTGAGCCTCACGCTCACCGGCTATGACGCGGCGCGCGCCGACGCGTTCCTGCGACACGTCGCGGAGCGCGTTGAGGGCAAGCCGGGCGTCCACGCTGTGAGCTACGCCGACTACGTTCCACTCAGCATCGGCGCCGGCTCCTGGGAGGACCTCAAGGTGGAAGGATATGCGCCGTCGCCGACCGAGAACATGAAGCTGTATCGCGCCGTTGTCTCGCCTAACTACTTCGAGACGATGAAGGTCCCGATCCAAAAGGGGCGAGACTTCACCTTGCAGGATGACTCGGCCCATGCGCCCGTCATGATTGTGAACGAGACGTTCGTGCAACGGTTCTTGGCGGGCCGCTCGCCGGTTGGCGTAAAGGTGAACGGGTGGGGGAAGTGGTTCACGATCGTGGGCGTCGTCCGCGACTCCAAGATCCTTCGCCTGAGCGAGCCGGCGGCACCGTATTTCTACGTGCCGCAGCGGCAGGTTTATCGCCCGGAGTACGGCTACACGTTCTTCGTGCGCACGGCGGGCGACGTCGAGCAGGCGGCCACGGCGCTGCGGCAAGCAGTGAACGGTGCGGATCCGTCCGTGCCCATCTTCAACGCGATGCCGCTCGCGGATTACATTGCAGCGCCGCTTGCAGGGCAGCGGACCGTCGTCCAATTGCTCGGCATTCTCGCCGCAGTCGCGGTGCTACTCGCGGCCATTGGGCTCTACGGTGTGATCTCCTTCGCCGTAACGCAGCGCACCCGAGAAATCGGTATCCGAATCGCGATGGGCGCGAAGCGCGCAGACGTGCTGATGCTCATCGGGTCGCAGGTCGCGGTGCTGCTCATCGTTGGCGTGCTGGCGGGTCTCGGAGTGGCAACCGCGCTGGCGCGCCTGGCGCAATCGCTGCTCTTCGCGGTGAGCCCGAACGAACCAGCGGTGTACGCGACGGCGGCGGTAGGGATGATGCTCGTGGCGGCCGCGGCGATCACGGTTCCTGCACTGCGAGCGACACGCGTGGATCCTGCGATCACGCTGCGCGGGGAATAGGACGGTCAGGTTCTGGCACGCTGCCCCGAACGGCCATCGGGGAGTGGCTCGACCTTCTATGGCACACCAAGCCGCTCCTGATCGGTCCGCTCGCAGGCCGTGGGTGTGCGACTTCTCACGGGTGCCGTGTCTTGACGGGTGGACGAGCCGAGGGATACTTGTAACGCCGTAGCGGTTGGTCGTGTATATCCCCGTACCGCATGGCGATGGTGGTTCGAGTCCCGCCTCCGGCAATCACCCGAGGAGCAATGATGCGAACATCCTGGACGACGAGCACGTTCTTCGCGGCTGCTGGCGTGGCGCTGGCGGCGGTTGTCACGGGAGCAGGCGCGCAAGAGCCGAACTTCGGTCGAGCCGTCGCATTGACGGAAACGGAGTTGCTCATTGGCCAGCCGGTGAACTGGTACGGCCCGGGCGTCGTCTACGTCTACCGGCTCGGCGCATCGGGTGAATGGCTCGAGCAGTCGCGGCTGCTGGCGTCGGACTCGGCGCGCAAGGATGACTTCGGGCGCACGCTCGCGCTGGACGGGAACACGCTGATCGTGGGTGCGCCGCGCAAGCGCGACGGGTCAGGCGTGGCGTACGTCTTCGAGCGCGAATCGGCGGAGGCGGATTGGCGCGAGGTCGCGAACATCGAGCCGCCGGGCGCCGGCGATCATGCGGAGTACGCCAGCGCGCTGGCGCTGGCGGGCGATGACCTTCTCGTTGGGGCGCCGTCTGTCGATTCGATGGGCGTCGTCTACCACTTCCGCCGCTCGGACGGCGCGCCGGGCGAGTGGGCGCACCATGGGGTGATACGGCCGCCGGCGGATGCGCGGCTGGCCGGTTTTGGTGCAACGATGAGCCAGGACGGCGATTGGTTGCTGGTCGGTGCGCCGGCCGCAGACTCGGGCATTGGCCGGGTGTTCGTCGCGCAGCGAGCGGACGGCGAATGGGGCGAGCCGAGCGCG
>JBOHRM010000357.1:0-4429 GCA_050732715.1 Longimicrobiales bacterium | reverse complement strand
CGGCCACCCCGTCGATCACCCGGAGACCGTCGCGTCGGCGATCCGGATCGGCCGGCCCGCTACCTGGGAGCCGGCGCTCGAGGCGGCCGCGCGCTCCGGCGGCGCGATCCGCAGTGTGACCGACGGTGAGATTCTCGAGGCCTACCGCGCCGTGTCACGGCTCGAGGGGGTCTTCTGTGAGCCGGCCTCCGCCGCGGGCATCGCCGGCCTGCGCAACGCCGTCCGCGAAGGCGCGCTGCAACCGTCGGGCGTCGTGGTGTGTGTGCTGACAGGGAATGGACTGAAGGACCCGGATCGTGCGCTCGACGGTGTGGGTGAGTTGCTCGCGGTCGATGCCCTGGAACGGTTGCTGGAGGAACGGCCGACCGGCTGAAGGTCGGGCGCTGGTGGCCTGCCAACGAGGTTCTGACGGCCTACGCGCACCGCGCGCGGGCCGCACATCGCCTCAGCTCTCCTCCTCGATGACCACCGCCACGGTGTCGCTCAGCTGGCCGCTGGAATCGACGATCGTGGCCACCGCGTTGTACGTTCCGGCGGCGCCGTAGGCGTGTGCGAACGTGGTCGTCGCCGTCTGGGACCCGCCGGTGCCGCGATCCTCGGGTTCCGAACCATCGTCGTAGTCGACTCTGAAGCCTTCCATGAACGAGCCGGTCCCGGCGACCACGAACGTGATCGTGTCGCCGACGCTGGCGGCCTCCGGATCCGCCGTGATGTCGACGCTCAGCGGCCTGCCGACATCCGTGAGGCTACAGCCGGCCATGCCGATCCCGAAGACGAGAATCGTAGCTGTGAGCGCGCGTCCGATCATGATGAGGTCCTCCGCAACCTACCGTATTGGTTTCGGGCTGTGACTTGAAGGAATCGCCGGTCTCCCCTGCCGGCGCAAGTGCCGCTAGAACGAGCGAGATGGCGGTGAGCCAACACGATGGACTCGATTCACGCCGTTTGCCGATGGCGCCCCTGGCCAGAATCCCTCTCGCGGAAAGCCACGTGCGCGGCACGCGATGGCCGCCACTGCGCAGGTCGCGCGAATCAGCGTTTCCTCGAGGTCACGCCCAACCCGGGCTCGCGGTTGAAGCGGAGCGAGCCGTCGGCCTCGAGGGCGGGGCCGGTGAAGGGATCTTCGGCGAGCAGCGCGGCGCCGTCGAGGTCGACGTAATCGCACAGCGGCGCCAGCTGGACCGCGGCAGCGATGCCGAGCGTGCTCTCGATCATGCAGCCGATCATCACGAGCATGCCGTGCGCGCGAGCGGCGTGCACCATGCGCAGCGCCTCTCGCAGCGATCCGCATTTGGCGAGCTTGATGTTGACGCCATCGACGCGGCCGGCGAGGCGCGGGACGTCGGCGAGGGTGCGGCAGGACTCGTCGGCGATGATCGGGATCGGCGACCGCCGGCGCAGCAGGCGCAGCCCGTCGAGGTCGTTCGGGTGGAGCGGCTGCTCGATCAGCTCGACGTCCATCTCGCGCAGCAACGGCAGCCGACCGACCGCCTGCTTGACGGTCCAGGCAGTATTCGCGTCGACGCGGATGCGCGCGTCGGGCGCCGCGTCGCGAACGGTGCGCAAAGCCTCTTCATCGCGTTCCGTGCCGACCTTGATCTTGAGGACCTCGTGTCCAGCCGCCGCGGCGACGCGCTCGCGCATGATCGCCGGCTCGTCCAGGCCGATCGTGAAGGACGAACGCGGCGCGGAGGGCGCGACTTCCCACAGCTTCCAAAGCGGCACGCCGAGACGCTTGCCGAGGAGGTCGTGCAGCGCCGCGGACACGGCCGCACGCGCCGAGGCGTTGCCGCCGAGCTCGAGCACGAGGCGTCGCTCGACATCCTCGAGCGCGGCGTCATCATCGACCGATTCGAGGACGCTGGCGTAGCGGGGCAGCACCGCGGCAACGGTCTCCGCGGTCTCGCCGTAGTACGGGCTCGGCGCGGCCTCGCCCCAGCCCTCGCACCCGACCGAATCGGTCACGCGCACCCACACGTCGCGCCGGACCGGCGGCGCTGCCGCCCGCGCGATGTGGAACGCATGGCTCGTGCGGAGCTCGAGCGGCTCCCAGCTCAATGTGAACGGCATCTCAGGTGCGAGCTGGCCGATCGAAGAAGGGCGTGAGCGTCAAGAAGCGCGACGGATGGCGGCCCTAACGTCGCTGCTCAGCTCGACGGGGAGGAACATGGAGCGAGGGTAGAGATACTCTTCGCCGGACTCGTCGATGACGCGTACAAGATCCTGGAAGGCGGCGTCCGGATCCGGGATTTCCTGATAGACTTTCCGGGTATCGAGGGATGCGGCGTACCCCTCATTGCTGATGCAGATCAAGAAGCGTGGCGAGCTACTCATGATCGACCCGGTCGACGAACCGCTTGATTTTGATCTCCCGCTTGCCCACGCCGGACGCCTCGTAGCAATGAATCTCGGCCTCTCGAATATCGCCCGACGCCAGTTCGACCCTGGCGGCGCCTTTCAGCTTCCTCCACCGATCTCCTCCATACAGGCGCTTCAGGCGCCGGCCCTGTCGGGCGCTGGTACCCGCGGCAATGGTATCGGGGTTCCTGATCTCGCCGAGGATCCTGAAAAACATGTCAGCAAGATCACGTAAGGCTCTCTGGCTATCGATAGCGTGTCGGGACGTAGCCATGCGAGGCCGGGAACAAGGTGATGCCCTTCGCGAGTTCCACGTTGTCGGCCGCGTCGTGCCGGCGTAGTTCTTCACGATCGACGGCGCTCGGTTGCGCCGCTACTGGAATAGAGGGAGGGTCTTTGGCCGTGGCGGAGGTCGGCGCGCGCACGCCGACGAGCAGGTTGATCGCGGCGTTCGCCGCAGTCTACATCATCTGGGGTTCGACCTATCTCGCGATACGCTTCGCGATCGAGACGCTGCCCCCGTTCCTGATGGCGGGCGTGCGGTTCGTCATCGCGGGCGCGCTGCTCTACGCATGGACGGTGAGACGGAGCGGCCGACGGCCGGAGCGCGGCGAGTGGAAGGCCGCGATCATCATCGGCGCGCTTCTGCTGTTGGGCGGCAACGGCGGCGTGGTGTGGGCGGAGCAGACCGTCCCCTCGGGCGTCGCGGCGCTCATCGTCGCGATCGTGCCGTGCTGGATGGTCCTGCTCGACTGGGCGAGGCCTGGCGGGTCGCGGCCGGCCGCCCAGGTCGGCCTCGGGCTGATTCTCGGGCTCGCCGGCGTCGCGCTGCTGGTTGGACCGTCGTCGCTCGCGGGCGGGATGGGCGTCGACACGATCGGCAGCATCGCGCTCGTCTTCGCCTCTCTGTCCTGGGCTGCCGGCTCGATCTACGCTCGCCAGACCAAGCCGCCGGCGGTGCCGCTCCAGGCGACGGCGATGCAGATGCTCGCCGGCGGGGCTCTGCTGATCTTCGCGGGCGTGCTCGCCGGCGAGACCGCGAGCGTCGACCTGAGCCGCGTCTCGGCGCGCTCGGCCGCGGCGTTCCTCTACCTCATCGCCTTCGGCTCGATCGTCGGCTACTCGGCGTATGCGTGGTTGCTGCGCAAGTCCACGGCGGCCCGGGTCTCGACCTACGCGTACGTCAATCCCGTCGTCGCGGTGTTCCTCGGCTGGGCGCTCGCCGGTGAGCCGCTCACGCCACGCATGATGCTCGCCGCGGCGGTCATCATCGCCGGCGTCGCGTTGATCACGCTCTCCGGCCGGCCCCGCGCGCGGGCACGGCCGGCCGACGAGCCCGAGCCGTTCACGGCAGCCAAACCATCTTCTCGGATGCCGCTGCGCGCGGTTTCGGCGATGGGACCTCGGCCGGCTCGCCAAGATGCAGCGTCGCAATGATGCGCTCGCCCTCCGCGACGCCGACCGCCGCGCGCGCCGCCGGATCCTCCATCACCGCGCCGGTCTTGATGTGCACGCCGAGCCCGAGCGCCAGCGCAGCCAGCTGAACGTTCTGGATCGCCATCATGGTCGCGGCGTAGTCCTCCTCGCGGATCTCCGGATCCGCGTCCAGGCGCGTGGTCACCGCGATCATCGCCGGCAGGCCCTCGTGCTCCGAGGCGACCTTCTCCTCGACGAGCTTCGCGGCCGCCGGATCCTCGACGCGTTTCGCCTTGCGCCGGCCCAGCGCTTCGCCGTACGCTCGCCGCGCGACCGGGCCCATCACGTAGAACCGCCACGGCTGCGTCATGCGGTGGTTGGGCGCATGAACGGCGGCGTCGATTAGCGTCTCGATCTGCTCGCGCCTCACCGGCCGGTCCGTGAACCGTTTGATCGAGCGCCGCTGGTGGATCGCCTCCATTATCTCCATACCGCTGATGCCTTTGGGTTAGGGTCAGCGATGCCATCGCGCATTTCGCGGCGGCTATCACCGCGAGATGGTCATTGGCCCGTGTATACGATGTCAACAACCGACTGGACGAAGGTTGCGGGCCGAGTTGGGCGTTCTGCACGATCGTTTACCAGGCTGGAGGCC
>JBOHRM010000356.1:0-3646 GCA_050732715.1 Longimicrobiales bacterium | reverse complement strand
ATCGCTCGCATGAGCAGCGCGCCGACCTCGGGCGTGAGCCGGCCCTTCACGACGTACATGCCGTCGTCATCGGGAAACACGGAGAACATGCGTGACTCCTGCCGCTCTCGGTCCCGCTCCGCTTCGTCTTCGCGGCTCCCTTTCTTCCACGCGCGCACGATGCGCACGAGCTGCGCCGTCGTCGCACCGCGCGCCAGCTCGAGCAGCTCGGCTTAGGTCGCAATCGTCGCCACGCGAGAAACGGCACGCACCTGTGAGAAGGACAGCTCGCCCCGCGCCATCGCGGCGCTGGTCAGAGGCAGCGTCTGGAGCGCGCGGGCGGCCCGGACTTTCTCGCGCGCCGCGCCCAGATCGATGCCGGTGCGGAACGCGAGCCAGTGCGCGCAGCTCCGGTGCCCGCTGCCCTCCCAGCCCCGCAGCCGGTCGAACTCCGCTATCAACACGAGCAGGCGTTGCGTTGCCGCGTGAATGTGCGCGCTCAGCGTCGCGATCTCATCGCCCAACTCCTCGATCGCGTCCGGGTCCGGAGCTATATGGTCTATCTCGCCCGCCACGGCACGGTACCGTGTATTGGCGACTTCTCGAACGGCGTGCACGGCCATCATCGAATCTTCCTCATCTGAAGAACCCGCAAAGACTTGCTTAAATATACAGGACGGTCTCGGAGGGCCTGGAATGCGTTGTGGGCACGCTACGGAGGACGCGAGATGAAGAACGTCGCCTAACCTTTGCCGCGGTCCTCACCAAGCACTGTGGCGCGCTGGTGCTGGGCTTCGGAAGGAGTCTCGAACCTCGACCGGAGCGTCTCCCCAACACCTGTCAATAGCTGGATGGGCCGACTTTCCAACCGACGAGATGCCACTACCTGTGAGCGAATTCCGAGCTCGACCCGTCGGATCAGACCGGTTTTAACTTTAACCGATCCGTGGCGATCCGCATGATCATGTGCTACCGGCGATTCGCGAATGACGCACACTCGCACGTGCACTTCGGACCTCTCCAGCCAGGCGGTCGCGCGCGCCTGCAACCAGCGAGCGCGACGTGGCCTCCGGCACGCCGAGACTCTATGCCACCTTCGCGTGGCTCAGTCCGTCCGGATGATACAGGGTGAGGGGCATGCGGTAACGCACCGCACGACCTCGCCCGTCTCGGGGTCAGTCGACTGGACCCGAGCCGCTTCGCCCAGGAGCTCGGGAATGAACAGGCTGTCCCACGCGCACCATGTCCCGAGCGTTCGCGCGTCGATCTCGAAGCGGTGGTGCATCGTGGCCGTGGCAAGGCCGCCGAAGCCGGCGACGCGACCCTCACCGTCTCGGTAAGTGAAGCAGCGAATGGAACACTTGCCAGCGCTTCTTGCGCGTCGCGTACCCGTAGGTTCAGCGCAGCCGCCATCTGCGCGTCGGACAGCGGCCGTCCGTTCGCGAGCGCGCGGTATATCGCGAGTGCGATCTGCTGGTCGCGCTCCGAGAACTTCGGGAGCTCTTGCGCGAACACGTTCCAGAAACCGTCCGGCGACGGAACACCGGTCGTGGTCATGTCAGATTCACTCCCTTCCTTTGACGTCGTTCGACCGCCTTCGTCAATGCTGCCTGTTCGCAAGCTAAACGCTGTACCACGGTACGAGGTCAAGGCGAACGCCGAGTCGGAACGGTCGATCAGATTGCGACCCGCGTGCACGATCACGGCCGCACTCGGTCACGAGGACGAGGCGGCGCTGCGACGGCGTCGCCACGTTCGGCATCGCCGGGTCGGCGCTCCCGCTCGTAGGTGAGCATTGCGCCGCCGCAGAGCGCCAGCGCGATACCGAGCCACTCGCGGGCGGACAGCCGCTCGGCCAGGAAGACGGACGCGAGCAGCACGGTGATGGCCGGATAGAGTGCGGTCAGCGGCACGGCGATCGACGCCTTGGCGCCGCTCTCGAGCGACCGGAACAGCAGCCAAGTGCCGAGCCCATTGACGCACCCTGCGAGCACACCCACGAGCAACACGGTCGGTGAGAAGACCCAGCTCCCGCTTCTCCAGAACATCAGTGGCAACACGACGATGTAGCCGACCATCACCCAGATCAGGAGGGACGACGCATCGACGCGATTGGTGCCCAGCTTCTGGAGCACGCCGACGATTCCCCAGAGTACCACGGCCACGAGCGCCGGGAGGATCCAGCCATCCATGGGTTTAGCGATCCACTAGGCGAAGAGCAGGATCGCGGCGAGCGCGAAGCAGATTCCCGCGCGCTGCACCCGATTGAGACGTTCCTTCAGCAACAGCATCGAGCCGACCACCGTCACCATCGGGAACAGCGCCGTCACGGGTCCGACGACGGACGCCCTTCCCTGCTCCATCGCGGCGTTGAACGCCAGCATTCCCAGCGTCGCGAGGACGCCGTTCAAGACACCATAGAAGATGCCGAGCCGATCCGTCTTGACGGCGAGTCGCGCGCGGGCGAGGGCCAGCGTGATGATCGGCATCATGCCGAAGACGAAGAGCACCTGGACCTGGAACGGATCGAGGTGATTGCTGGCCAACTTGACGAGAAACGCCCAGAGGCCCCACCAGAACGTCGCCATCAGGGCGAGCCACAGCGATTTGGGCGGATTCACGCGCATGCCGCGCTCGCAGCGAACGTCGCCTCATCGCGTGAGACCAGCGGCGTGTACCGGAATCGTCCAGGCGTCAGGCCGCGGGACTGTGCCAGCCGCAACGCCGCGAGTTGCAGCGGGACGACCTCGAACAGCGGCAACATTCGCTCGGGGACGGCGGGTGTCTCGTAGCACTCGATACGCTCGAGCTCCGGCCGCCCGGGGCCGATCACGACGATGCGCCCGCCGAACGCGGCGAGATCCACGGCGAGCGCGACGTTCAACCGACCGGGGTCCGTGGGTGGCGCAAAGACGAGCCCCGCGAAGCTCTCGTCGACCACCTCGACCGGCCCGTGCCGGAACGATGCCGCGGCGACGCCGACCGCGGGGATCTTCGCCGTTTCGTTCAGCAGGAGCGCCCCTTCGAGCGCCGAGGCGATCGAGGGGCCTCTGGCCAGAAGGTGGACCGATGACCTGGACTCGAAGAACGCGTCCCAGCGCGCCAGCCGCTCGACGCCCGCCTCGATGAAGCTACGCAAGGGATCCACCGCGGCGCGCGCCTCGCCCGCAACGGACGAGAGGTCATCGGCAACGGCGGCGGCGAGCAGCTCGAGCGTGAGCAGCGTCCCCGTGTACGTCTGGATCGCCACGGTCTCGTCGGCGAGGCTGCCGACGTGGATGACGTGATCGGCGCCGCGCGCCAGGGCGCTCTCCGGGTCGTTGGTCACGCCGATCGTTGGGCATCGGCGCTCCAGCTGCTCGAGCAGCCGGACGACCTCGACTGATTCTCCCGAGCGCGAAACGATGACGACCACCGTGTCTCGATCGAGGCGGCGCGTGTAGTGCAGGAGCTCGCCGCTCTCGATCAACGTCGCATCGATGCCGAGCGACCCGAGTCGGTACTCGAAGGGGACCGATGCGTACATCGACGCACCCATGCCGGTGATGACGACGCGCGTCGTGCGTCTCAATGCGTCGGCGGCAGCGCCGAGCTCCGCTCGTCCTCCTCCCAGGTGGTGCACCAACACTCGCGCCAGTGAATCTGCTTGAGACCGAATATCACGCAG
>JBOHRM010000355.1:0-4916 GCA_050732715.1 Longimicrobiales bacterium | reverse complement strand
GAGCAGCCACGAACGGGGTCGCAGAATCATGCATTCGTATACCAGCGGACTCCCGCGCCGTTCCTAGGCAGAACGGCGGGCCGGCGTGGGCTGGCCCGCGTCCGCCGCTCAGCCGGCCGGACCACTGCCCCGGCGGCGCTGCTCCCAATAGCGCATGCGTTCGGCGATGCGCGTCTCGAAGCCGATCTCGCTCGGCTCGTAGAACCGCGTGCCCTCGAGGGCGTCCGGGAGGTATTGCTGGGGCACGAAACCGTCGGCGAAGTCATGGGCGTACTGATAGCCTTTGCCGTGGCCGAGCTCCTTCATCAGCCGGGTCGGCGCGTTGCGCACGTGCGGCGGCACGGGTTCGGCCGGTGTCTCGCGCGCGGCCGCGAGCGCACGGCTCAGCGCGAGGTAGGACCGGTTCGATTTCGGCGCGGTCGCCAGATACGTGACCATTTCGGCGAGCGGGAGAAACCCTTCGGGCGGGCCGAGCATGTGGAACGCGTCGCGCGCGGCGACCGCGAGCTGGAGCGCATCCGGATCCGCGAGCCCTATGTCTTCCGCGGCCATGGCGATCGCCCGGCGGAACAGCACCATCGGATCTCCGCCGCCCTCGATCAGGCGCGCGGCCCAGTAGAGCGCCGCATCAGGGTCACTGCCGCGCAGCGATTTGTGAAACGCCGAGAGCAAGTCGTAGTGCTGATCGCCGCCCTTGTCGTAGTGGACGAAGCGAAGCTGCACGGCCTCGCGCGCGATCGCGGGCGTGATGACGCCGCCTTCGGCCGCGAGAGCGGTCGCGGCCTCGAGCGCGTTGAGTGCACGCCGCGCATCGCCGTCCGCGTCGCGGGCGAGCTGTGCGGCGCTCTCGTCCGGCAGCTCGACGTCGAGCCCGCCGAGGCCGCACTCGACGTCCACATGCGCATTGCGCAGGATGCGGACGAGGTCTTCGGACCCGAGCGGCTCGAGCACGAAGACGCGGGACCGGCTGAGCAACGCGCCGATCACCTCGAACGACGGGTTCTCGGTCGTCGCACCGATCAGCGAGATCGTGCCGTGCTCGACATGGGGCAGAAACGCGTCCTGCTGCGCCTTGTTGAAGCGGTGGATCTCGTCGCAGAACAAGATCGTCCGGCGGCCGCTCGCCTGCATTCGCGCCTTCGCCTCCGCGATGATCTCTCGGACCCGCGCCACGCCCTCCGTGACCGCGCTGAATTGCACGAACGCGGCGCGTGTCCGGCCGGCGATGATCCGGGCGAGCGTGGTCTTGCCCGTGCCGGGCGGTCCCCACAACACGATGCTGCCGATCTCGTCCCGATCGATCAGCTGTCGCAACGCGCGGCCGGGCGCCAGCAGGTGCTGCTGGCCGACGAACGCATCGAGAGTCGACGGCCGCACGCGCGCGGCGAGAGGCTTTCCGGGTTGGCGGGTTGCGAGTTGCGGGTTGCGGGTTCGCTCGAAATCCGGACCGGCCGGTTCGTTGTCGCCCCCCTCGCCACCGAAAAGATCCGGAGCTTGCAGATCACTCATGGTTGGTTTTCACGTTCGAGTCCCGGATTTCGCGTCCCGACCGCGCCCGTTCTCCCCGTGGCGCCGAGTCTTACTCGATGAATCAACCCGCAACCCGCAACCGGAATTCCGAGACCTACCCCGTCAGGACGACGCGCACCAAATAGAACACCGCCACGCCCGCGAATACGGCTACCTGTACCAGCCAGCCTGGCTGATGTTGCGATTCCGGGATCAGGTTCGACGCGGCGACGTAGATGGTGACGCCGGCGGCCAGGGCGAGGCCGAACTCGGCCAGGGGTTGGATCGCGGGTGTGATCAAGCCGCCGAGGACGGTCGCGACGGCGGTCAGCGCCACGGCGCCGAGCGACCGGGCCGGTGAATTACCGCTGGCGAGCATGATGCTCGCGAGCGAGACACCGGTCGGCACCTTGTGCAGCAGGATGGCGGCGAAGATGAGCACACCGAGCTCGTTCGAGCGCATGAACCCGCTGCTGATCGCCACGCCGTCGAAGAACGAGTGAGGCAGGAGGCCGAGGAGCGCCCATACGCCTACGTCGCGTGAGACCATCGCCTCGGCGTGTGTCTCTTCGCCGAAGTGGAAGTGCGGTACGAGCGAGTGCTGGGTGAGGTGGACACCGAGGTAGCCGAGCAATACGGCAGTGATGCCTCCCTCCATCGTGAGCGCGCGCGGCGTCATCTCGAGCAGCGCAACGGCGAGCATGAACCCCGCGCCGAAGCCGACGAGCATGGCGAGCGTCGCGCGGTTGCGCGGCGCGTGGCGGATCACGAGCACGCCGCCGAGCACATCGCCGAGGCCGGCGAGCAGCGAGTAGATGAGCCCCGCGATCATGCGAGGTACGCGCGGGCGCGCTCGATCAGCTGTTCGCGCGCATTGAGGTTCGGCTCCTCGATCACCTCCTCGAGCAACGCGCGCAATATCTCGCCGAAACGCGGGCCGGGCTCGATGCCGAGCGCTTTCAGATCGTTGCCCGAGATGGCCAGATCGCCGATGGCGAGCGGCGGGTGTTCGAGCCTTACGCGATGCACGTGGCGCCAGCGCTCGAGCAGGTCGCGATCACCGCGCGGTGTGGGGTCCGCGCGCCACAACGCGATGCGCAGCCGGAAGAGATCGTTGACCAGCCCGGGCGACACGTGCACGAGCCAACGGCGCACGCCCGCATCGGGCGCGTCCGGCGGGAACAGCGTCGACTGATGACGGACGAGCGTGACGACCCGCTCCGTGTCCGTGTTCGACGCCTTGAGCCGTCGCATCAACGCCTCCGCCTTGCGGGCGCCGATGGTCTCGTGGCCGGTGAACCGCCAGCCGCCGCGCAAATCTTTCGTCTTTGCGGGGGGCAGCCCGACGCCGTGAAGCAGAGCGGCCAAACGCAGGAGCGTACGGGGCGGCGGGAGTGCATCGACCGCGGTGAGCGCGCGGCTCCAGGCATCACGCAGTCCTTCGTCGACATCCAGCGGCTCAGGCCCGGGCCGCACACCCTCCGTCGACTGTCCGCGTTGGGGGGAGGACCCGGCAGCGGCCGCGTCGACGCCGACAGTCGCGTCGAGCTCAGGGTACAGCGTGGCCAGCGCGCCCGAGCGGCGGTACAGGTCGAGCGCAATGGACGCCTCGTTCGTGTTCGAGAGGACCTTCCACAGCTCCTCGCGCACGCGTTCGGCGGACAGGATCACGAGCCGAGGCATCGCTTCCTTCAACGCACGCCATGTATCCTCTTCGATCTCGAGGCGGAAATGGCCGGCGAAGCGGAGCGCGCGAAGCACGCGGAGATAGTCCTCCGCGAACCGCTGCGCGGGATCACCGACGGTGCGGAGCCGGTGGTCATGAAGGTCCGCGAGCCCACCGAACGGGTCACGCAACTCCCCCCTCAGCGGATGCCAAGCGATGGCGTTGATCGTGAAGTCGCGGCGCGCCAGGTCCTCGTCCAGTGTGTCCGCGAATGCGACGACGGCGCGGCGGCCGAACGTCTCGACGTCCCGCCGAAACGTCGTCACCTCGTACATCACGCCGTCGGCCGCGTGGACGCCGACCGTGCCATGCTCGATACCGAGCGGCACCGTGCGCCGGAAGATACGACGGACGTCATCGGGGTGGGCATCAGTTGCGAGGTCCCAATCGCCGGGCGGCGCGCCGACCAATGCGTTTCTCACGGCGCCGCCCACGGCCCACGCCGTGAACCCCGCCCCCTCGAGCCTGCGCGCCAGCTCGAGCACGCCGGCGGGCGGGTTAGGCTTCATCGCACGAATCGCTCAGCTGACTATCCCGCTGGCCGGCACCACCGATCGCTGAGACCCGGGTGCCTGCGGTGAACCCACAACTCGAAACTCGCAACTCGTTGCTATTCATCTCCCCATGCCGCCAGCGGCGCCATGGATCGAAGAAACGGCAGAAATGGGGTGGCGGCGGGGAACCCGCAACTCGGAACTCGCAACTCGCAACCCGTTCTGTCATCCACAGAGCACGCTGCCGCCGTTGACGTTCAGCACCTCACCGGTGATGTGGCGCGCGAGGGCGGAACACAGAAACACGATCGGCCCGGCGACGTCTTCGGCGCCCGCGACGCGGCCGAGCGGGATGCCGGCCTCGATGCGCGCGCGGCCGCCCGCTGCGTACGGCGCCGCCGCCATCTCCGTATCGATCCAGCCCGGCGCCACGCAATTGACCGTGATCCCGCGCGGCGCGAGCTCGACGGCCACGCTCTTGACGAACGAGATGATCGCGCCTTTCGCCGCCGCATAGTCCGCGTGGCCCGCCTCGCCGCGCTGCCCGGCCGTCGAGCCGACCAACACGATGCGGCCGCCGTCGGCTATAGAGCGCACCGCGGCGCGCGTAGTGTGGAAGACCGCGTCGAGGTTGATCGCGAGCGTACGCCGCCACTGCGTATCGTCCATCTCGGCGATGCCGGCGTAATCGGAGGGCCAGATGCCGGCGTTGCCGACGAAGATGTCGAGACCGCCCAGCTCGGCGCGTACGCGAGTGAATATCCGATCGGCGACGTCGGCGTCCGCGAGGTCGCCGCTCTCGGCGAACGCCGCGGCGCCGAGCGCGCGCACGTCGGATACCACCGCCGCGGCCGCCTCGTGTCGATCGCGATACGCAATGCCGACGGCCGCGCCCGCGCGGGCGAGCATCAGCGCCGTGGCCCGGCCGACGCCGCGCGAGCCGCCGGTCACGAGCGCGCGTTTGCCGCGCAGGTCGATCAGCCGCGCCTGCGGCTCGGAGTTCCGAGTTCCGAGTGGGCTCCCTACTCCTCCCGCCCCCTCCCCTTCGCCGACCTCGGTCGGCTTTGCCGCCCTCGGTTCCGAGTTCCGAGTTATTTCTCGCGACTCGAACCCGGAACCCGGAACCCGGAACCCGGAACCCACTTCGCTCATGCTTGCATCCATTTGCCCCCCAGCATGACTTCGTG
>JBOHRM010000354.1:0-7310 GCA_050732715.1 Longimicrobiales bacterium | reverse complement strand
ACCTCGTCGTGTACGCCACCCCCGTCGGCGTCACGATCGAGCTGCTGGCGGCGCACCGGGCGCTGCTGCGCGAGGTTGCGACGATCATCGACCTGGGCAGTGTGAAGGCGCCCGTCCTCGACGCGGCGCGAACCGCGGCGCTGGCCGACCGATTCGTCGGCTGCCATCCGATGTGTGGCAGCGAGCGATCGGGTTACAACGCGGCGGACCCGGCGATGTTCACCGGCGCTACGACGTGGATCGTGCCCGGCTCTGAGTCCGCGCCGGCTGAAGCCGTCGCGGCGTTGTGGCGCAGCATCGGCGCCGTGCCGAGCCGGATCGACGCCGACGTGCACGACCGGCTGGTCGCGTGGACGAGCCATCTGCCGCAGATTCTGGCGTCCGCGCTCGGCGGCGTGTTGGCGAACGCATCGGTTCCACGGGACGCGCTCGGTCCTGGCGGCCACAACATGACGCGACTGGCGCACAGCCCGTCGGCGTTGTGGACCGACATCCTGGTGCATAACCGTGCAATGCTCGAGGCGCCGATCGCCGCGCTGCGCGAGCGGCTCGGCGCCTTCGCGGACGCGATCACAGATGGCGATGCACGCGAGATCGAACGGCTCTTCGCCGAGGCCCGCGACTGGGCGGAGAGAACAGAAGCGTAGAAAGGTGATCCGCATGAGACCGGCACACAAACCCGCAACCCGCAGCCCATTGGCGATGACCCGCGTGATACCGGTACAACCCGCAACCGAGGGCGGCGCAGCCGACCGAGGTCGGCGAAGGGGTCGGGCGGAGACGTGTGGGGAGCCCACCCGTAACCCGCGACCTGCAACCCATCCATGAGGCGCGTACGGGTGCCCGGGGACAAGTCGATCACGCATCGTGCGCTGCTGTTCGCGGCGCTCGCCCGCGGCGAGAGTCGGATCGCGAACGCGCAGTCGGGTGAGGACGCGCACTCGACCGCGGGCGCCTTGCGCGCGTTCGGATGCTCGGTGCCCGCGCTCCCGGCGGACGGCGCCGAGATCATCGTCCACGGCGCCGGTCTGCACGGGCTCACACCGCCCGATGATGCCGTCGACTGCGGGAA
This sequence comes from Longimicrobiales bacterium, assembly GCA_050732715.1. Lineage (GTDB taxonomy): Bacteria > Gemmatimonadota > Gemmatimonadetes > Longimicrobiales > RSA9 > JBOHRM01. The sequence goes on along the minus strand of JBOHRM010000354.1, from coordinate 6,238 downwards.
CAGCGGCACGGGTGCACGCCTGCTCATGGGCGTGCTCGCGGGGCAGCCGTTCCGCGCCGTCCTCACGGGCGACGCATCGCTGCGCTCGCGGCCGATGCGCCGCGTCACGGATCCGCTCGCCCGGATGGGCGTCCGGTTCGAGGAGCTCGGAGAGCCCGACCGGCTGCCCATCGCCGAGCGCGGCGCCGAACTCGAGCGGATCGACCACGCAAGCCCGCACGCCAGCGCCCAGGTCAAGAGCGCGATCCTGCTCGCCGGGCTCACCGGTGGCGCCGCCGTTCGCGTGCGCGAGCCGACGCTCTCTCGTGACCACACCGAACGCATGCTCGGGGCGATGGGCGTCACAGTCCGTGCGTGGCGCGGGCCCGAAGGCGCCGCCACCATCGACCTCGAGCCCGCGGGCGAGCTCGAGCCGCTCGATCTGCGCGTGCCCGGCGACTTCTCCGCCGCCGCGTTCTTCATCGCATTCGGCCTGCTATCCGACCACCCGGTCCGCATCGACGACGTCGGGTTGAACCCCACGCGCACGGGCTTTCTCGGCGTGCTCCGGCGCATGGGCGCGGCGATCGCGGTCGAAAACGTACGGTTCGAATCCGGCGAGCCCGTCGGCGATGTCATCGCCGAGCCTGGTCGCCTGACCGCGACTAACGTCACCGGAGACGAGCTGCCCTCACTCATCGACGAGGTCCCCGCTCTCGCCGTGGTCGCCGCGTTCGCCGACGGCGACACCCGCATCGAGGGCGCGAGCGAGCTGCGCGTCAAGGAGACCGATCGGATCGCCGCGCTCGCCAAGAACCTGAACGCGATCGGCGCGACGGCGATCGAAACGCCCGATGGCTTGGTCGTGCGCGGCTCGACCCAGCCGCTGACCGGCTCCATCGACAGCTTCGGTGACCACCGCATCGCCATGGCGTTCGGCGTGCTCGCAGCGTTGCCCGACCACCACATCACCATTGATGACCCCGCCGTCGCCGCCGTCAGCTTCCCCGCCTTCTGGGATGAGCTGAAGGCGTGCGCGGCCGCGACGGCCGCATGATCGTCACGATCGACGGCCCGGCCGGGTCAGGGAAGAGCACGACGGCCCGCGCCGTCGCGGAGCGCCTCGGATTTCGCCACCTCGACTCGGGCGCGTTCTACCGCGCCATCACGCTCGTCGCGCTCCGCGCCGAGACGCCTGTCGAACGTTGGGCCGCGCTCGCGGCCGCCGATCTCGACCGATTCAACATCCACGCGCAGCCCGCCGGCGACGCCACGTTCCGCCTCTTCACCGGAGATGAAGACATCACCGGCGACCTCCGCTCGGCCGACGTCAACGCCAACGTGTCCCGAATGGCGGAGCTGCCCGCGGTCCGCGGTTGGTTGTTCGGCAGGCTGCGCAACGCCGCGGAGGGCGGCGACCTTGTCGCCGACGGCCGCGACATGGGCACCGTGGTCTTCCCCGATGCACATCTGAAGGTCTTCCTGACCGCGGATCTCGCCGAGCGGGCACGCCGTCGCCTCGAACAGGAGGGCCGCGCCAACCCGAGTCCCGAAGAGATCGCTGCCGAAGTCCGCCGCATCGCCGAACGGGACCGCGTCGACACCGAGCGCCAGCACGCACCGCTCCAGCCGGCTACCGACGCCATCGTCGTCGACACCACGCGGCTCGGCTTCGACGAACAGGTCGACCGCATCATCGAGCTCGCTCGCGCGCGCCAGGCAAAGCGCTGAGCGGTGGCTGCCGGATAGCCGACGCCCGGCGCACCGAGATCGAGCGCCACGAGCCGATCCGGTTCAGGATACGGAAGCGGAGATAGAATGACGCGGCGCCGTGTGAACGTCCCGTCTGCCCCTCGCGAGACGAGCCGCTCGCCAAAACATCCCCTCTCCCCCCGCCGGGGGGAGAGGGTGAGGGTGCGGGGGGCGTTGGCTCGCGCCGCTTGATCGAACCTGCCTCGACTGTCTGAGTCGCGCCGTCACTCACCCTGAAGCACATCGGCGGGATGCAGTCGAGCAGCCCGCAGCGCCGGCAGCAGCGCGGCTGTGAGCCCGGTAATAACGAGCAGCGCACCGCCCAGAATCAGACTCGCCGGATCGTTCGTCTTCAATCCGAACAGAAGGGATTCCGCATATCGCGACACGGCGAAAGAACCCGCCACGCCCAGCGCCAGACCGGTCACGACGAGGACGCCCGCTTCGCGGAGGATCAGCCCCAGGATGCTTCCAGTGCCGGCGCCGAGCGCCAGCCGCACGCCGATCTCACTGCGCCGGCGCGCCACCATGTAAGACATCACGCCGTACAGTCCGAGCACCGACAGGAAGACTGCCAACAAGCCGAACCCTCCCGACAGATTCGCCATCAATCGCTCGCGCAGCACCGATTCCTCGATGCTCGCATCCAGCACGCGGAAATCGACCAGCAACCCGGGGTCGAGCGCGGCCATTTGCTGCTGCACACCCTTCATGGTACCGCTGAACGAATCGCGGGCGCGGATAACGAAGCTCAGCCCGTCCGGTGACCCTTCGTCCTGCCGCACGGGGAGAAACGCGATAGGACGGGTTTCTTCGCGAAGGCCGTTGTACTTCGTGTTCTTCACGAGACCGACGATCTGGAAGACGGGGTCGGCCTCGCCGGCGTTCGCCTCGTACCGGAACGTGCGGCCAACAGGATCACTGCCGCCGAAGACGTCGCGCGCGAACTTCTCATTCACGATCGCGACGTTCGGCGCCGCGGGGCCGTCGTAATCCTCGAAATCACGGCCGGCGAGCAATGGGGTCTCCATGGTCTCGAGGTAGCCGGGACCAATGCGGTTGAACCAGACGGTGCCCACCCTCGTACCACCGTCATCCGAGTAAACGCCTTCGTTCCATCCGTTTCCGCTGAAGGGGGCGAATCCGACCATCCCGGCAGACGCGACGCCGGGAATGCTGCTGATCCGGTCTTCCAATTGCGTGAAGACGTCGAGCCGGCGTTCAGGCTCCACGTTCGCCGCGCTCGCATTGATGCTCGCGACGAGCACGCCGTCGCTATCGAATCCGGTATCGGTCCGCATCAGATTGCGTAGGCTTTGTCCGAACAGCAGAGCCGCCACCAGCAGAACGAGCGAGAGTGCGATCTGGGACACGACGAGCCCGCGGCGCAGGCCGTGGCGCTCCGAGCCGGATACCGTGCCGCGGCCGCCGCGCATCGCATCGGCGGGCGCAGTCCTCGCGGCGCGGAGCGCAGGTGTCAAGCCGAACAGCGCGCAGGTCAGCAAAGCCGTCGCGGCGAGAAAGCCGAAAACGCGCCAATCCACTCCGAGCGGCACGTGGAGGTTCTGTCCGCTCGTGGTGAGGAACGCGACGAGCCCGCGGCTGAGCATGTGCGCGAGCCACGCGCCGAGCAGAGCGCCCGCACCCGCGAGCAGGAAGTTCTCCGACATCAGCTGTGAAACGAGCCGCCCGCGCGATGCACCGATCGCCTGACGCAGCGCCACCTCGCGTTCCCGCGCGCTCGCTCGGGCGAGCAACAGGTTCGCCAGGTTCGCGCACGCGATGAGCAGCACGAGCCCCGTGATCCCGAACAGGATCCAAAGCGGGCTCTGGTATGACCTCCGGATATCGGAGATGCCTGCGCGCGCCGAAACGACGCGCAACCGGTTCTCGAGATAACGCTCGGCGGTCTCAGGCCGATACTCCGCCGGAAGGGTCGCCCGAAAGATCGTCGGCGACAGGTCGTGCAAGTGCGCCGAAGCCCGCTCGATGGACCAGCCCGGCCCCAGCCGCCCGATCGGCGTCAGCCACCACGCCGCCTCCAGGGCGAGCCGGCCTTTTCCGTCGCCCGCGAATAGGCCATCGACGCAAATCGGCAGGGCCACGTCGAAGCGGCGAGCGGGCTCGACTCCATAGAACGAGGGCGGAGTCACCGCTAGGATCGGAAAGCTGCGGCCGTTCAAGCTGATGCTTTGACCAATCGCGGCGGGGTCGCCACCGAGCTCACGCTGCCAGAAATGATAGTCCAGGAGCGCACCGGCTTCCGAGCAGTCGTGCAGGTCCGTGGCACTCGGAAGCCAACTGCCGAGCAACGGGGCGACACCCAGGACGTCGAGGAAGTTCGGTGTGACATAAAGACCGTTCGCGTACCGCGCCTCACCGCCCCGGCTCAAGTTGAACCGTGTCGCGCCGAACGCCATCACGCCCGAGAACGCCTGCTGCTGCGTAGCGATCTGTTCGACCTGCGCATACGTCAAAATGGGGTGCCGGCCCACCGCCCAGCCCGACGTCAAAAAGTTCTCCTCCGCCGGGAGCACGGCGGCAAGCCGCTCGGGATTCTCAACGGCAAGGCTCCGAAGCCGAAGCGCGTTGATCAACTGGAAGATCGCCGTGTTGGCGCCGATACCGAGCGCCAGTGACAGAATCGCGACGGCCGCGAAGCCCGGATTCAACCGCAGTTGACGCGCGCCGTGACGCACGTCCTTCACGAACGCTTCCAACCGGCCGGCCACGTCCATGTCTCGTACCCTCTCTTTCTGAGTCATGTAATCGCCGAAGCTGCGGGCGGCGACCCGGCGCGCTTCGTCTTCCGTGAAGCCCATCGCGATCAACTCGTCGACCCGCTCGGCGATGTGGAATCGAAGCTCGTCGTCGAGCTCCGCCGACAGCTTCCGCGAACGAAAGACGTTCGTTACGCGTGCGAACCAAGACATCGTCTGCTCCTCGGCTTTCCATGCCGCGCGCGGCACCATCGATTCCAAAACAGGGGCCGGGCAGCTCGCAACTCGAAACCCGCAACCCGGAACCCGCTTTCGTTAGGAAGGGCGCAGCACGAAGGCCACACCCCGCGTCAGCCGGTCCCAGCTCTCTTTCTCGGCGGCAAGCTGTGATCGGCCCCGACCCGTTATCTCGTAGAACTTCGCCCTCCGCCCCTTCTCCGTTACGCCCCAACGCACCTTCAGCCAGCCGTCCTGCGACATCCGGTGCAGCGCAGGGTACAGAGAGCCCTCCTCCACACGCAGCAACTCCGCGGAAGCCGATTGGATGTGCTTGCACAACGCGTAACCGTGCGCCGGCCCGTATCGGTCCAGCGTCTGCAACACGAGCAGCGACAGCGTGCCCTGCAGGATATCGTTCTTCCGCCTCACCATGCCTAGCTAGTTAGGGTCGGACGAGGATGCCACGGCCCATTGTCAAGTGCGCCGGGAAACCGGCCCCGCGCCGCCGGCTGGGGGGCCTTGACGGGACTGCGCTGGGCCGGTAATGTAGATGGTCTGTTAATGTATGTGGCGGATGGAGAGGCGCGTGGTGCGCCTTTTCTTTTCCAGTCACCTGAACCTGGCCATCGGCTCGGCCAGTGACGTGGAGGCGTTCAAATCAATATGGATCTGCCGGTACCGCAGGCACCCGAGACCGAGACCCCGAAGGACGTGGCGCCCCCGGCCGCGGCGCACACGGAGGCTTCCGCGAATGAAGGCGGCGCTCGTGAGGCGTCGGCCACGGCCACGTTGGAGCGGCGCGGCCGCACCCGGCCGGCGTCGTCCCGGTTCGATTTCCTCGATGAGGACGAGTACTCGAGCGAAGAGTACGACGAGATGCTCCAGATGTACGAGGAGACGCTCAGCAACATCGAGGAAGGCCAGATCGTCAAGGCGAAGGTGCTGCGGCTGACCGAGAACGCTGTGATCCTGGATGTCGGGTTCAAGAGCGAAGGCGCGATCACGAAGGACGAGTTCAAGAGTCCGGACGAGCTGAAGCAGGGTGACGAGGTCGAGGTCTTCCTCGAGAATCTCGAGGATGAGGACGGCGTCGTCGTTTTGTCGAAGAAGAAGGCGGATTTCCTGCGCGTCTGGGAGAAGATCAAGCGGGCGTACGAGGACAATGACAAGGTTCCGGGCATGCTGACGCGCAAGATCAAGGGCGGCGTGACCGTCGACCTGATGGGTGTGGATGCGTTTCTGCCGGGCTCGCAGATCGCGTTGCGGCGCGTGCCGAACATCGAGGACCTGATCGGCGAGACGTTCGAGTTCAAGATCATCAAGCTGAACAAGCGGCGGCGCAACATCGTGGTGAGCCGGCGCGTCATCCTCGAGGAGGAGCGCGAGACGAAGCGCGAGCAGCTGGTCAAGGAGCTGCTGATGAATCAAGTCCGGCGCGGCGTGGTCAAGAACGTGACGGACTTCGGTGCGTTCATCGATCTCGGCGGTCTCGACGGCCTCTTGCACATCACGGACATGAGCTGGGGCCGGGTCGGCCATCCGTCGGAGATCGTGCAGATCGGCGACGA
>JBOHRM010000353.1:0-3602 GCA_050732715.1 Longimicrobiales bacterium | reverse complement strand
GCCTTCGCCCGAGCGCTCGTTGCACAGCGCGACCAATGGGACGTTCTCCACCTCTACGAGCAGCCGCCCGCGTCGACGGTCATTACCGCGCTGGCGCGGTCGCTACGCGGCGCCGGCTACCTCGTCGGACAGCTGCCTGACAGTATCTGCCCGTTCATCCGCACCGCAGGCGACTGGGATGCGTTCCTCGACAGCCGCTCACGCAGCCTCCGCAAGAACCTTCAGCGCGGAAGGCGTCGACTCGAGCGTGAGGGTCCGGTCGAGTACAGGATCGTCGACCATGCGCCCGCCGCCTGCCAGGCGTTCGACCAGTATCTCGACATCGAGGGCCGCAGCTGGAAGGCGAACAGCGACGCAGGCGTGCGCGCCGACGCCGTCGACCAATCATTCTACCGCTGCCTCACGGCGTTGCTCGGACCCGACCGTCTCATCGAGTTCAGATTCATCGATGTCGCCGGCCAACCCGTCGCCGGCACGTTCGGCATCCGCCATGACCAGCGCTTCTACTCGCTCAAGATCGCGCACGACCAACGTTTCGCCGCCGCCTCGCCCGGCACACTGCTCGAGTCGCTCGAGATCCGTGACTGCTTCGACCGCGATGTCGTCGAGTACGACTTTCTCGGCGGGTTCCTCACGAACAAGAACCGTTGGACCGATGACACGCGCGAGACCGTTCAGGTCTTCGCGTTCCCGCGGCGCGGCCACTGGATTCCGTTCTACGTCGACCGGTTCGTGGTCCGCCCTCGCGTCAAGCGGCTGCTGCGCCGCGCCGGCTGGCTCGACCCGCTTCTCGCCTGGCGCGAACGCGTCGTGCGACGAATCCGAAAGCAGGAGCCGCATTGACGCCGGCGTGCGATGACGCCGGCGTAGCGGCCGCCGCGCAGATCGAGGGGGCGCCTTGAGCGGCGTGCGCTGGTGGCTGCAGCGTGACCCCGCGCTGCTCATGCCCGCGCGCCGTCTGGGCCTCCGCCGGCACCGCGCCCGCCGGCCCACGACCACGCGCCGCTCGGTCGGCCCGCACGACTCGACCCCGTCGAATGCGTCGCCGCGGCGAGGAGAGGCCGGGAGGCAGCCCTTTGGCTTCGGGCTACCCGATGCCGCGCACGTGTGGCTCACGTTCTCCGGCACGGCCGCACTGTTCTCCGCTGCCCGAGCCCTCGGCCTCGAGCCCGGCGACGGCGTGCTGTTCCCCGCGTACAACTGCGGTCACGAGATCGAGCCGTTCCTGCGACGAAAGATCCGGCCGGCGTTCTATCGCGTTGGTCCTGGCGTGTGCGTCGACCCGGATGACGTCGAGCGCGAGATCCGCGCCGAGACGCGCGCAGTCCTGCTCACGCACTACTTCGGCTTTCCACAGAACGCGGAAGCGATCCGCGCACTATGTGACCGCCACGGCCTACGATTGATCGAGGACTGCGCGCACGCGCTCTATAGCGCAGACGGCAGCGGAACGCCGCTCGGCAGCTACGGCGATGCCGCCGTCTTCAGCTTGCGGAAATCGCTGCCGCTGTCAGACGGCGGCGCGCTCCTGCTCCGCTCCGACCCCGCCGGCCGCGCACCCGAGCTGCACGACCCGCCGCGCCTGCCCATCGCACTCAAGCGAATCGAGCTCTGGAAGAAGAGCCTGCTCCAGGCGATGACGTTGCCCGGCTGGACGTTGTCCCGCGCCGCGCTCGTGGCGCTCGCGCCCGTGCTCGCCCTCCGCGATGCGCTCGAGGCCCGCAATGTCGGAGGACCGATCCCCTGGTACGACCCCGATTACGAAGAGTTCGACTTCCCCGAGGAGGTCCTGTCGTGGCGCATGTCCCGCTCCGCCGCGGCCGCTCTCGCTGGTTTCGAACCCGCCGCGATCCGCGCCGCGCGGCGCGCGCACTATACGCGGCTGGCGGACCAGATCCGCTCGATCCCCGGCGTGACGCTGCTCCCGGAGCTGCCCCAAGAAACGTGTCCGCTGTACCTCCCCCTCTGGACCGATCGCCCACAGCACGTCATCGCACGGCTCCAAGCCGGCGGCATCTCCGCCGCGCACTGGTGGGACCTCTTTCACCCCGCCGTGCCGTGGAACGACTATCCCGAGGCCGTCGCGCTCAAACGAAACGGTATCGTCCTCCCGATCCACCAATCACTCGAGACGCACCACATCGACCGCGCCGCGCACGCCCTGGAACGCGCACTGAACAGCTGAGCTCCCTGCTTCGCAAATACGCCCGACCTATTTCCCCTCTCCCCCGGCGGGGGAGAGGGTTAGGCCCAGGGCAGGGGGCGTTTCTGATCGCAAGATTGGTTGGACAGCTCGGAACCGGAACGGTGCAACACCGGCACCTCTTTTCTCATCGGTCGCTCGGGCAGTTGTGCCGCGTTAGGGATCGACTTACATTGACCGTATCTCGTTGGCCGTTGCCGCTGCGGCTGTTCCCACCACCTGGTCTTGCGGTAGACCCCTGTTGGGTCAGAGCGCAAGACGGCCATCGCGTACACGCCGTTTCGAAGTACCTGATGTCGCACACGCGGCTGTCGAGCTGATCTTCGACAGCCGTTTACTGTGAGCGAGTTACCGGACGAGCCTCGGAATGCGCGCGCGAAACGCGTCGAATGATCGTGTCAGAGAGTCCCGCGCGCTCGGAACGCGCAAGCCGGGTCCGGCCGATCTCACGGCCGAACGCGTCGTGTTGGTGGATCCCTCCGACAATCAGATCGGGACCGAGGAGAAACTGCGTGCGCACCAAACCGGGCAGCTGCACCGCGCTTTCTCCGTTTTCGTGTTTCACCCTTCGGGCGATGTCCTGCTCCAGAAACGAGCGACCGACAAATACCACTCGGGCGGGTTGTGGTCGAACGCATGTTGCGGCCATCCGCGTCCGGGCGCCGAGCTTCGCGCCGAAGCGCAGCGGCGACTGCACGAGGAGATGGGTATCGAGTGTTCGCTCGAGGAAGTTTTCAGCTTCCAGTACCGGAGCGCGCTGCCGGGCGGGCTGACGGAGAACGAGCTCGACCACGTCTTCATCGGCGTCTCCACCCAGGATCCAATACCCGAGCCCGCCGAGGTCGAGGATTGGCGCTGGGCGTCGCCCCCGCAGATCGATCAGGAGCTCGCCGATACTGCCGATACCTTCACGGTCTGGTTCCCCCTCGCCTGGCGCGCACTGTCGAAGCACCGCTACGCGGCGCGATCACCCACCAAGAGGGAGCGCGAAACGAGTTAACCGTCCAGTGGTCCGTCATCGAGGTCATGATGATGCCGAGCGCGCCGAAGCGCGTGCGGAGCAGGCGCGAGGAGGCAGCATGGCCAACGCTATGTGACCCACGAGCTACGATGCTCCGCGCGATACTAACTTCGACTGCGTAGTTGACCCCAGCGCGGTCGTCCGCGGCGCGCAGTTCGAGCGGACCCGAGCGGTAGCCTGCCCGGCGTGGTGGTCTGCTGTGACAGTGCGAGCTGATTTCGGGTGGCAGCCGCCCGCTCCAGCGTGGTCGTCTGCTGCGGCAGTTGGAGCTGCCGTCGGCGCCGAGTCCGATGATCGCGCGTGTGCCGGGTGCGCCAGCGTGGTCGTCTGCTGCGGCAGTTGGAGCTGGCCTCCTTCTCTCGCGAGTCCGGGGGCGTC